>CAVJZZ010000021.1:0-40264 GCA_963654295.1 Lachnospiraceae bacterium
CAGCAGGGTAAAGCACCGCATCTATAGCGTACCCAACTTCGGCAATGCGTTTCCCGACATGAACGATGTGCAGTTGGCTGCCGCCAACCAATATGGCGTGAAGCCCGTGCAGAACAGAGAAGAGGCAGAACAGCGCAAGCAGGAACTTGTCTATGTGGCAAGCAATCCTTTCTTCCATATCGACAAACTCAACAACAGCATCCCTTACTTAGTGCCTCGCGCTTCTGTATTGTTGCAGGACATCGGGCGTACTTTCTTTGACAGCCTCACCATCAAGCAGGTGCCGTTGCACCGGATTATTGTCACCAGCGTGTTGCGCACCAAGGACGACGTAGAAAGGCTGCGCGGACGTAACCGCAACGCCACAGAAAACAGTTGCCATCTATACGGAACGACATTCGACATCTGCTACAACCGTTACCAGACAGTGCAAGATCCGGCTGGTCCGGCACGCCGGGCAGTGCGCAACGACACCTTGAAGTGGATACTCAGCGAGGTGCTCAACGATATGCGCAAGCAGGGACGTTGCTATATCAAGTATGAGGTGCACCAGGGATGCTTTCATATCACTTCGCGCTAACATGCTTTTTCCTACAATTTTATGAGATATCTTTTGGCTTTAGACTCATACAAGGGTTCGCTTTCCTCGCGCTTGGCAGGTGAGGCGGCTTGCCGCGGCATTCTCGATATCGTGCCGGATGCCGATGTCCACATGTTGGCTGTCAGCGACGGAGGCGATGGCATGCTCGATGCTTACGTGTCGGCATTAGGAGGAAAACTAGTAAAAGTGGCTACACGTGATGCCATGATGCGCCCTATTACCGCATCTTATGGTGTGGTCGACGATACGGTAGTGATTGAAGTGGCACAGTCGGTGGGATTGTCTATGCTCACGCCAGAAGAACGAAATCCGCTCGTTGCCACAAGCTATGGCGTGGGTCTGATGGTGGCTGATGCCGTGCGCAAAGGCTACAAGCGCTTTGTTGTCGGACTTGGAGGTACCGCCACGAGCGATGCAGGGATAGGGATGCTTCGTGCGCTGATGGATGTTTTAGGACAATCGTGCGGAGCCAAAACCTTTGACGACCTGCGGCTTCATGTCCTCAAAGGATGCGAGTTTCTTTTGGCAAGCGATGTGAAAAATCCGCTCTTGGGTGCTTCGGGTGCAGCACAAGTGTTCGCCCCACAAAAGGGTGCCACACCTTCTATGGTGGATCAGATAGAGCGACGCTTGAAGAAATTCGCAGAAATGGCTGCTGCCCATGCAGGTTATGATTGTAGCGACAAACCTGGTGCCGGTGCAGCAGGTGGCTTGGGTTATGCCTTTATGCAGTTTCTTGACGCTCATGTCGTGTCGGGTGCTGACTTGTTACTCGACCGCATACACTTCGACACCCTTGTTGCTTCCTCCGATGTGGTAATCACAGGCGAAGGACATTCCGACCGCCAAACCCTGATGGGCAAGTTGCCTGCGGTGGTTCTGCAGCGTTGTCAAGCGGCAGGCAAGCCCGTGGTGTTGCTGTCGGGTGGTATTAGCAACGAGGATGTATTGCTTGAAGCGGGATTCTCCGAGGTGCTTTCTACAGCAGACGAACACAAGTCGCTTGCAGAGAACATGCAAGCCGATGTTGCGAAAGAGAATATCCGCCGAGCGATAAAGAACAGTCGGTTTGTCCGCAACGACAAGTTGAAAGACAACGGGGTAATTCTCTGAAATAAAATCTCTTGGTCGGCTATGCGTCGTTGCGCTTGTAGATGTAGCGCGCCAAGCCGTAGATGTAGCGGCGGAAGCCAGGCTGGTAGGCGAGAACATGGTCGAACCAACCGAGGTGTGCGCCTACCAACTTCACAGCAAAGCCCACATAGAACATGGCGAAAAGTGTGCCCAGTCCGATGATATGCCATTGCCACGCACCGAAAAAGGCATAGCAGGCGATGATGCCAAGCACGACAAGCATGGTGTCTACACCGATTTTAACCTTGGGGAACGGTACGCCTGTCACATTGCTGATAGCCACGGGAAATCCTTCACCGGGCATCGTCACACTTCCGCAGCGCACTTCGAAGGCAATACCCAATCCAAGAATGGTACATCCTGCCAGTTGTGCCACGGCCTTCTCCCAAAGCAGTGTAGGTGTAAGCCATGCGGTAAGCGACATGTTCACGTCGATAAGGAAGCCGAAAACAAATCCTACCAGCAACTGAAACAACTGCACCCACTCAAACTGGCGCCGTAGCACGACAATCTGCCCCAACACCAGGATGCCGTTCATGATATAGGTGTATTGTCCTATGGTAAGGGCAGGCACGGAGACTCCTTGTGCACCGGCGCTTTCAAACACATAGGGAAGTACACTAATCACGCTCGAGCCCACGCCCGAACGAACACATACTGCTACGCCAACGGTCATGATCCAAAGTGAAACAAGCAACAACAGATGTTGCCAACAAAATGATACTATTCTTTCTTTCATTGATATATTGATGTTAAACGAATCCTATATACCTTATTATATATATACATTCTATGCGATACCGAGCAGTTCGATTTCGAAAATCAAGGTAGAACCACCGGGAATACCGGGCTGCGAATATTTGCCGTAACCCATTTCTGCAGGCAGATAAATCTCCCATTTGTCGCCCACACACATCTGCTGCATGGCGACAATCCATCCCTCGATAAGGTCTGAGAGGCGGAAAGCCACGGGTGTGCCGCCGCGACTGGAGTCAAATTTCTTTCCGTTGATAGTCCACCCCGTATAGTGTGCGGTCACGATGCTGCGGCGTGTGGGGTGCTTGCCGTCATTGTTACCCTGCGAAACCACCTTATATAAAATGCCTTTGTCGAGTGTCTTTACGCCCTCTTCCTGCGACTTGGCAACGAGCCAGTCCTTGTTTGCTTGTACATATTCTTTCTTTACCATCGTACGTCGTTATCGTGAAAAATTGTGCGAAGGTAATCAAAAATTTCGAGAAATCGAACTAAAATGTCAACAAATACACCCTAACGGCGGTTCTTTCGGCTATTATCACTACCTTTGCAGCCGAGAAAACAATAAAACAAAGACATTATGAAACATTTGGTTTATCAGACCAAGGGCACTTGCTGCCGGATTATCGACCTGACCGTGGACGACAACAACGTAATAGAACACGTGGAATTCCTCGGCGGATGCAACGGTAATCTGAAAGGCATCTCACAGTTGGTGACAGGAATGAAGGCTGACGACGTGATTGCGAGGCTGAAAGGCACAGAGTGCGGCAACAAGGGGACGAGCTGTCCCGACCAGTTGAGCCGAGCCTTGGAGGAAATAAAGAAAGCGTAGCCAACAGGCTACGCTTCTTTGTTTTCTACATTTCTCATGCTGAACTCACAACCGCAATACTGTTGGTTGTAGAATCCATATTCCTTGATGATGGCGTTTCGCCGCTCTTGCAAACCGCCCCGACGCCAGTTCTGGTCCCACCACATCACATTTTCAAAGGGTTCCACCGCCCAGGCACCAGCCTCGTTGATCTGGTCAAGACTTTTCCAACGCGATGAGGCGAGGGTAGTGGAAATCACCTTGAAACCATGCAGACTGGCGTAGCGGGCAGTGTCGCGCAGCCGCATCTTGAAACATCTGAGGCATCTGCCGCCCCGTTCGGGTTCCTCTTCCAGTCCCTTCACCCCTTGTAGCCATGCGTTGTGGTCGTAATCGGCATCCACGATGTCGAGCCCGAGCGACTGGGCATAGCGCGTACATTCGTCTTTTCGAATATTGTACTCTTCCTGCGGATAGATGTTGGGATTGCAATAGTAGATGGTGGGGCGGATGCCGTGTTGCAGCATACATTCTATGATGGCCGACGAACATGGTGCGCAACAGGTGTGGAGCAGCACTTCTGTCTCTCCACCCGGCACGATTACCTCATATCCTTTCTTCTTCATTGGTCTTCCTTCAAGCCTTGTTCTTCCTTGTAAGCTGCCAGCTCTTTCCGACTACGGCTTGCCGTCACGAGATAGACACCGCCGAAGATCAGTACCACAGCGAACCCTTTAGTGAGATTGAACGAATCCATTCCCCACAACACAGCTACCACACACGCCACAATGGGCTGCACATAGTTGTACATGCCTGCCACCGTGGGTCGCAGGTTCTTCTGCCCGATTACCACGAGCATGTAGCTGAAGAAGGTGGCTCCGACCACGATAAAGGTGAGTCCGCCTACGGAAGACCAACCGAGAGAGGCCCAGTCGGTAGACATCAGGTCGCGTGCAGAGAAGGGCAGGGTGCAGATGAAGGCATAAGTGAACATCCACTTCATGATAGTGATGAGCGAATACTTGTTGACGAAATCCTTGAACAGCACGATGTATAGTGCATAGCAGAACTGTGCAGAGAGTACGAGCAAATCACCCCACACGGCGGTGTCCTTGCCGGCAGTCACCGCATGTTGGGTGCTTCCGCTGCCGAGAATAAGCAGCAGGGCACCGGTGGCACCGGCTGCAATGCCAAGCACCTTCTTGCCTGTGATGGGTTCCTTGAGGATGATGGCTGCCAGCACCATCGCCCATAGCGGCATGCTCGTGGTGATGATCGAGGCATCACCCGGAGAACTGAGACTCACACCGAAGATGAAACATCCCTGGTTGAACACGATACCCAGCAGGGCTGCAACAAAGAGTTTCTCCATATCCTTGTGGTTCACGTGCTCCGGCTTCTGAAAGAGTGATGCAATCCAAAAGAGCACCATGGCTCCTCCCATACGCAAGTCAGTCACCACTAACGGCGACACGGCACCGCCCACCATGACAAGTTTGGATATGGGCGACAACAATCCCCACATCGTGTTCGCCCCAAGCATCGAGGCATGTCCTTTCCAACAAATCTTTTCCATTGCTTTCTCCTAAAAAAGGAGGCAGACAGTATACTGCCTACCTCCTCAATAATTATCTTAGTTTTCCCTAACGCTTTTAATAGCTGCGTGCGATGATGACACGCTGTGTGGCGGGCTTGCCCGACACCATGTCGATGCCCGGTGTCTGCTCCACGCCGAACGGCACGCAACGGATAGTGGCCTGTGTCTCTTCCTTGATCTTTGCCTCGGTCTCGGCAGTGCCGTCCCAATGGCAGAGGAAGAAACCGCCGTCTTTGATGCGTTCCTTGAATTCCTCGTAATTGTCACATTCATAGATATGTGCGTCACGATAGCTCTTGGCTTTCTTGAAGATATTGTCCTGGATGTCGTCAAGCAATTTCTCCACATATTGTGCGATGCCTTCCACACTGACGGTTTCCTTCTCAAGCGTATCACGGCGCATCACCTCAATGGTGCCGTTCTCCAAGTCTCTGCCGCCCATCACAAGACGCACGGGCACGCCCTTGAGTTCGTAGTCGGCAAACTTGAAGCCGGGACGCTTGTTCGTGGCATCGTCATACTTCACGCTAATGCCCGCTTTGCGCAGGTCGGCAATGACGGGAGCCAGTTTCTCTGAGATAGCTTGCAGCTGCTCGTCGTTCTTCGCAATAGGAACGATAACCACCTGTATAGGAGCCAACTTCGGCGGAAGCACCAAGCCATTGTCATCAGAATGGGTCATGATGAGCGCACCGATGAGTCGTGTGGAAACGCCCCAAGATGTTGCCCACACATATTCAGGCTTGTTCTCCTTGTTGAGATAGGTCACGTCGAACGACTTGGCGAAGTTCTGTCCAAGGAAGTGACTGGTGCCGCTCTGCAGAGCCTTGCCGTCTTGCATCATGGCTTCGATGGTGTAGGTGTCAAGGGCACCGGCGAAACGTTCTGTCTCACTCTTCACGCCGCGAACCACAGGCACTGCCATCCACTGCTCTGCAAAATCAGCATATACATGAAGCATCTCCTCTGCTTTCTTCTCTGCTTCCTCGCGAGTGGCATGTGCGGTGTGTCCTTCTTGCCAAAGGAACTCCGATGTGCGGAGGAACGGGCGGGTGCGCATCTCCCAGCGCATCACGTTACACCACTGGTTGCACATCAGCGGCAGGTCGCGCCAAGAGTGTATCCAGTTCTTGTAGGTGTTCCAGATAATGGTTTCCGATGTGGGGCGTACGATGAGTTCTTCATCGAGTTTGGCACTGGGGTCTACCTCTACACTGTTGCCGTCCTCACTTGCCTTGAGGCGGTAGTGGGTGACAACGGCACATTCTTTGGCGAAGCCCTTCACGTGCTCTGCTTCGCGAGAGAGGAAACTTTTGGGGATAAGCAGGGGGAAATAAGCATTCTGAACGCCTGTTTCCTTGAACATCTTGTCCAGTTGCTGCTGCATTTTCTCCCATATAGCATAGCCGTAGGGCTTGATTACCATACATCCACGAACGGCAGACTGCTCGGCGAGGTCTGCCTTGACTACCAAATCATTGTACCACTGACTGTAGTTGTCAGCTCTTTTGGTTAATTCTTTGAGTTCTTTAGCCATGTTTTATTTGTTTGTTATGTCTAATTTGTCTGCAAAATTACAAAATTCCATGGAAAACTTTGCACATGTATACGAAAAAGTATTATCTTTGCAAATGTTGTCTGCCGTGTGGCAGACTTAATGTTTAATAATTAAAAGTATATATATGAATAAGGTAAAAATTGCAACGTTCGGTGTGTGCATGGCTACATTGGTAACTGGATGCAGCACAAAGCAGGGTACAGGTTCGCTCATTGGTGCTGGTGGCGGTGCCGTGGTAGGTGCCATTATCGGCAAGTTGGCGGGTAACACCGCAGTAGGTGCTGCTATCGGTGGAGCCGTAGGCACAGCGACAGGTGCCATCATCGGCAAGCACATGGACAAGGTTGCTGAACAGGCTCGCCAAGTGGAGAATGCCAAAGTGGAACAGGTGACAGACAGCAACGGACTGACTGCCGTGAAGCTGACATTTGATTCTGGTATCCTTTTCGACACGAACAAATACGAGCTCAAGGCTGCTTCAAAGGACGCTCTTGCCAAGTTCTCTACCGTACTCAAGAACAACTCTGACTGCCAGGTGGATGTTCTCGGATATACCGACAGCACCGGCAATGATGGCATCAACCTCCCGTTGAGCCAGAACCGTGCACAGGCTGTGCATGACTACCTCACCTCATGCGGTGTGGCTGCCAGCCAGTTCAAGAACGTGACAGGCTATGGCTCTGCCAACCCGGTAGCAGACAACACTACCGTTGCCGGTCGCCAGCAGAACCGCCGCGTGGAAGTATACCTCTATGCCAGTGAGGCAATGGTTGCAGCTGCCAACAACGGCACACTGAACTA
Organism: Lachnospiraceae bacterium; assembly: GCA_963654295.1. GTDB lineage: Bacteria > Bacteroidota > Bacteroidia > Bacteroidales > Bacteroidaceae > Prevotella. Next base: position 7,262 of record CAVJZZ010000021.1, read on the forward strand.
AGCAATACATCAAGAATAACATTTGATTTTCTTAAATATGGGCCATGTCCAGCTGTCAATGGGTGGCTGGATGGGCTAAAGGAACTGCCTGCACTGTGAAGCGAAGGCAGTTCCTTTTTACTTTTGTGCCGTACAGAAAGCATGTTCATGACACACAGTAAAGTTTAAAAAGACAGCAAGACCATGAAGATTAAGATTGTATCACGCATCGTGAAATGGGGCGTGACCCTCTTTATAAGTTCTACGATACTGGCTGTTGTAGCCTATCGTTTCATCCCCGTGTGGTTCACACCGCTGATGTTTATCCGCTGCGCACAACAGATGACAGACGGTGAAAGCATCACCTGGCACCACCATTGGGTGCCGCTCGAAGGCATATCCCGCCATATGCCGGTGGCAGTCATGGCGAGCGAAGACCAACGGTTCCTGTTGCATCACGGCTTCGACTATGATGCCATCGAAAAGGCAACACGCCATAACCGCAACAGCAAGCGCAAGCACGGAGCGAGCACCATCAGTCAGCAGACCGCCAAGAATGTGTTTCTATGGCCGGGACGTTCCTGGGTGCGCAAGGGATTTGAGGCTTATTTCACCGTGCTGATAGAACTGATGTGGAGCAAACAGCGCATCATGGAGGTGTATCTCAACTCCATAGAAATGGGCAACGGCATCTATGGTGTCGACGCAGTGGCAGAATATCACTTCGGAACGACTGCCGAACGGTTGTCCCGTTCGGAATGTGCTCTCATTGCCGCCACACTTCCCAACCCGAGGAAGTTTGACAGCGGACATCCCAGTGCCTATATGCGCAAGCGCCAGCATCAGATAGAAGCACAGATGCGCTTCATCCCGTCTTTCCCCAAGGAGGGAGAAGACATAGACCCTAACACGTCAGCCGGCGGCGTCTATCACCGCAAGAAATGATGGCGACGCACCACCTATTATATAATAGCATATACAGAAACAAAAAATGGACGAAGATTTCCTTTCCGGACTTAACACCACGCAGCGCGAAGCAGTGGAATACATAGACGGACCGTCATTGGTTATCGCCGGTGCTGGTTCGGGCAAGACGCGTGTGCTCACCTACAAAATAGCTTATCTGCTCAAGAACCACGTGGAACCGTGGCGCATCCTCGCCCTCACGTTTACAAACAAGGCGGCACGAGAGATGAAAGACCGCATCGGCGCACTGGTCGGCACGGAGACTGCACAGCAGTTGCAGATGGGCACTTTCCACTCTGTCTTTTCCCACATCTTGCGTAGGGAAGCACAACACATAGGCTTTAATGCCAACTACACCATCTACGACCAGGCGGATTCGCGCTCCTTGGTGAAGACGATCGTCAAGGAAATGCAACTCGACGACAAGAAATACAAGCCCGCAACGGTGCAAAGCCGGATTTCTATGGCGAAGAACCACCTCATATCCCCTGCGGAATATGCCGAAGACGGAAGTGCCGCCGAACGCGACATGGAACAGAAACTGCCGGAGATATCACGCATATATACGGCTTATAACAATCGCTTGCACAAGGCGAACGCCATGGATTTCGACGACTTGCTGGTCTATACCTATAAGTTGTTCCGCGACCACCCGGATGTACGCGCTCGCTATGCCGACCGTTATGCCTTCGTATTGGTCGACGAGTATCAAGACACGAACAGTGCACAGCAAAAGATTGTCTGGCAGTTGACCCAGGAGAAACAGAAGGTTTGTGTGGTCGGAGACGATGCCCAAAGCATCTATGGTTTCCGCGGCGCAAACATCGACAATATCCTGGAGTTCCAGAACCTCTACACGTCAGCCCGCCTTTTCAAGTTGGAGCGCAATTACCGCTCCACACAATTCATCGTTCAAGCAGCCAACAGCTTGATCAAACGCAACGTGCGACAAATCCAGAAGAACCTGTATAGCGAGAACGGCGAGGGCGACAAACTCCAAGTGCTGCCTGCCTACAGTGACAAGGAAGAAGCACAGATCGTGTGCAACAACATACTTAGACTCAAGAAAGAGGAAATTTGCGGCTACAAGGACTTTGCCGTTCTCTATCGCACCAACGCCCAAAGCCGCAGCTTCGAAGAGACTTTCAGAAAGCAGAACATACCTTATCGCATATACGGAGGCTTGAGTTTCTTCCAGCGGAAGGAGATCAAAGACGTGATTGCCTACTTCCGCTTGGTGGCAAACCCTAATGACGAAGAAGCATTCCGACGTATCATCAACTATCCGACACGCGGCATCGGAAACACGACACTGCAAAAAATCATTGATGCCGCAGGTGCAGAGGCGAGCCTGTGGGATGTCATCGTAGATCCTGTGGCCCATGGACTCATTCTGAAAGGGGCTGCATGGAACAAGATACAAGGCTTTCGTGAAATGATAAGCGCCTTCATTGCACGAGCGGAGAATACCGACGTGTTTACCCTGGGGCGCGATATCGTCAAGGAAAGCGGCATCTATAAGGAACTTTACAGTGACTCTTCTCCCGAAGGACAGGCACGCAGGGAGAACTTGGAGGAATTCTTGAACGGCATACAGGACTTTGTGGAGAACCGCAAGGAGGAAGACCGTGGCGACAACATCTATATCAACGACTATTTACAGGAGGTTTCCCTGTTGTCTGATGCAGAAAGCGAGAATGTTGACGGAGACGATTGTGTGGCGCTAATGACGGTGCACAGCGCCAAGGGACTGGAGTTTCCTACGGTCTTCGTGGTCGGGATGGAAGAGAATATCTTCCCCAGTCAGATGTCGGTAGAAAACCCTCGTGGTCTGGAGGAAGAACGACGGTTGCTTTATGTGGCGATTACACGTGCCGAGCGCCATTGCATCATGACCTATGCACAAAACCGCTTTCGCTATGGACACATGGAGTGTGACAGTCCGAGCCGATTCCTGAATGACATAGATTCGCAGTTCCTGAACATGCGCAAATACGGTTCGTTGGGTGGGGGATCGACCAGCCGCTCCTCTGGCTATGGCATGAACGGATGGGGCAGCCGTTATCAAAACAGTCAACCAGTAGCCTCACAGTTCAAGGCAGACCCTCGCCCTAAGGAAACGCGCCCTCAGCGTCCTGCAGCTCCAGTAGATCCGTTTAGCGACTCATTCAAACGCAAGTTGGCCGAAGGCGGTGCCAACCTCCGGAAGATCGACAGCGCGAAAAATGTGGGAACAGGCAAATTGTCTGTGGGCAATGTGATCGAACACCAACGCTTCGGAGTGGGCAAAGTGATAGCTGTAGACGGGAACGGCGAGAACACCAAGGCGACTGTGGTCTTCCAGAATGCAGGAACCAAACAACTCCTCCTGAAATTTGCCCGTTACAACATCGTCGAATAGCCACTTTTTGCCACACGGAAAGCATATGAATATGAGTAAGATACGTGTAAAGTAATAAAAAACCTTAAAACAAAAGATTTGTCTTGGCTATATTTTGCACAGTCGGGAAAAGTTTGTAAATTTGCACCCTGTTTGGAATAAGTATCAAAAAACGAAAACAAAAATTTAGATAGAAATGTCGAAAATTTGTCAGATTACAGGGAAAAAGGCTCAGATAGGCAACAACGTTTCCCACTCAAAACATCGTACAAAGCGTAGCTTTGACGTGAATCTGTTCAGCAAGAAGTTCTATTACGTAGAAGAGGGTTGCTGGATCAGCTTGAAGATTAGTGCCGCAGGATTGCGCCTCATTAATAAGGTGGGTCTTGATTCAGCCCTTAAGCAGGCTGTAAACAAGGGCTACTGTGAATGGAAAGACATTAAAGTAATAGGAGAATAATAACCATGGCAAAGAAAGCAAAGGGCAACAGAGTGCAGGTTATTCTCGAATGCACCGAGATGAAGAATAGTGGTATGCCCGGTACAAGCCGTTACGTTACCACAAAGAATCGCAAGAACACTCCTGATCGTATGGAGTTGATGAAGTATAATCCAATCCTGAAGAAGATGACTCTTCACAAGGAAATCAAGTAATAATACAGAACTATGGCAAAGAAAGCGGTCGCAACCCTTCACGAAGGTTCGATGGATGGTCGCGCTTACACAAAGGTTATCAAAATGGTAAAGAGTCCTAAGACTGGCGCTTATGTTTTTGATGAGCGCATGGTCCCCAACGAGGCAGTTAAGGACTTCTTCAAATAAGAACAAGCTATATTTACATATCAAAGAGGAGGTGCAACAAATGCATCTCCTTTTTTTTCGTTCTTGTGGTTCAACAAGCGCAGTGTAGTAGTCGACGCGTCCCCGCGTCGACCCAAAGGCACATGAATAGCATGTCAAGCAGTTCGAACAAGCACAGGGTAGTAGTCGACGCGTCCCCGCGTCGACCCAAAGACATATGAACGGCATGTCAAGCAATTCGAACAAGCACAGGGTAGTAGTCGACGCGCCCTCACGTCGACCTAAAGGCATATGAATAGCGTGTCAAGCAGTCCGAACAAGCACAGGGGTGCAGTGGGGACACTGCACCTACTACGAATTGCAAAAGTTGCTTCATATATCTGCAAATAAGGTCACAATGAGTTGTTAAATATCATTATTCTTGTGTCTTTCTTCGAAAACTCAAGCTATTTTTCATCAATAATTAGTAATTTAGCCGTTCGAAACACAAATATTGCAGCCACAAAAGCTTCATCGGGGGGGCAATAAGCCCCCTAAAAACTCAAAGATTATGTTACAATCAAAAAAGTTATTCCTCCATGCTGCCCTTGCCGCAGTTGCATTCATCGCCGCATCATGTTCTTCAGGCGACAACTTAGTAGACGATAACAAAGATGACAATTCTTCTCATAAAGGTACACATACCGTTTCACTCATCGCATCTGTCGGCTCTACCCGCACAGGCTTGACGAACAACGGCGACGGCACGGTATCGTTTTATTGGCATAAAGGCGAATCGATAGGTGTTCAGATTAAAAACAGCAATGGCTGGTACGACTACTGCAAGTTCACCACCAATGATTCTACCGGCTCTACCACAGCCACTTTTACCGGCGAGGTGCCAGACGGCTTTGACGTGCAGGATTATGCCCTCTATCCCTATCTGAACTTAAAAGACTACGATGAATCGTACTACCAATTCACAGGCGAGAAGTCTGCAAAAGTATTGATGTCAAACTATTACGAAACCGAAGAACTTGACAGCTTATTGTTCCCGAAGACACAAGACGAAAAGACTGTCTACCCAGCACAGAGCACCAATATGCCCATGCTAGGCACAATAACCGACGGCACCATCTCGTTCAAACATCTGGCGGGCATGGTGGTGATACGCATAGACAAGATGCCCATCAAGTACGGAACGTTATCGTTCTCGGCAGACCAGAAAATTTGCGGAAATTTCAATGTCAGCGATCTTTCTGCCGAAGATGTACAACTCAAGTCAGAAGACATCGAGAGCGGTAATGGTTATGAGGGTTTGAATTACTCATTCAGCTCGTGTGATATAGGCAAACGCGGCGTTTTCTTTATACCCTTGCCTGTAGGCACATACACCAATTGTAAAGTATCATTAGGCAATCCCACAGAAACGCAAACAATCCCTTGCGAATCGATTACGATGGAGCGCGGTCATATCCGTTCACTCTCCATCACAACAAACTCCCAAGGAAAACTGCGCTATATCCGCTCGCTGGGCAACAACGAGTATATGGTTAACGGTCAGAAATTCATTGACCTTGGCTTTGATAGCGGTTTGCTTTGGGCTGAGACAAATATTGGCTCCAAATATCCCCAAATAAAAGGCAACTTCTACGCATGGGGCGAAACAGAAACCAAGAGCTCTTATACGGCTGACAACGCCAAATGGGGGAGCACCGCATATACAGCCGATACCGTCCTGACCGCCGAAGACGATGTGGCAAGCGTATTGTACGGAACTGCCATCCATATACCCACCCGTGCCGAATTCGAACAACTGGGCACACTAAAGCGTGTGTACTATAATGAATATGACGATTCGGCACATAAACGACGCTATTTCAATAAGTTTACCAGCAAACTCAATTCAGACCAATATCTATATCTTCCACGCGCGGGCGTAATGGACGGCACTAGTTTAAGTGCAGAAAACGACGAGGGAGACTATTGGACAAGCGAACCAAGCAACACGATTATCAGCAATGAATATCGGGCAGCTTATTACCTTCTCCAATATAGAGGACCCTCCTCTGGCGCGTCTTGGACACCTGGTGTATATCAATTAGAGCCCATGCCTTTGTATAGAGGACTGAACATTCGCGCGGTTACTTATAAGTAAGAAATGCCGCATAGAGAGCATTGAACCGAAAAGAAGTCCGAATAGAGTAAGCCCCAACTCAAAATAAAGAGACTTTTATTTTGAGTTGTCTCCGATTTACCGTAACTTTGCATAACATAGGCTATGTATGGATACGGCAATAAGGTGTTTTGTGGCATGATTGTGGCCTGTTGTGACAACAAATAAACTGCATAGCGCAATTTATCAATCTCAAATTAGAAAATTAGAATGGGACTATTTGGACTTTTTAAAGGGAAAAAGGAAACTCTTGACAAGGGCTTGGAGAAAACGAAACAGAGCGTCTTCTCCAAGTTGACACGTGCCATTGCCGGCAAATCAAAGGTCGATGACGATGTGCTTGACAATCTTGAGGAGGTGTTGATTACTTCAGATGTGGGAGTGGACACGACACTTAAGATTATCGAAAGAATCGAAGAACGCGTGGCACGCGACAAATATGTCTCCACCTCAGAACTCAATTCCATTCTGAAGCAAGAGATTGCCGGCTTGCTGGCAGAAAACAATACCGAAGACAACGATCAGTGGAGCCTTCCCAACGACCATAAGCCTTATGTGATTCTTGTGGTGGGCGTGAACGGTGTGGGCAAGACTACGACCATCGGCAAACTGGCTTACCAGTTCAAGAAAGCCGGAAAGAAAGTATACCTCGGCGCCGCCGACACGTTCCGTGCTGCTGCCGTAGAACAGATATGCATCTGGGGCGAAAGGGTAGGAGTGCCTGTCATCAAGCAGCAGATGGGGTCTGACCCCGCCTCGGTGGCTTTCGACACCCTCAGCTCTGCCAAGGCAAACGATGCCGACGTGGTGATCATCGACACCGCAGGACGCCTGCACAACAAGATCGGACTGATGAACGAGCTGAAGAAGATCAAAGACGTCATGAAGAAAGTGTTGCCGGCAGCTCCCGACGAAGTGCTGCTTGTGCTTGACGGCTCTACCGGACAGAACGCCTTTGAACAGGCCAAGCAATTCTCTGCCGTGACCCAAATCACGAGTCTCGCCATTACGAAACTCGACGGAACAGCCAAGGGTGGCGTGGTCATCGGCATTTCCGACCAACTGAAAGTGCCCGTGAAATATATCGGACTCGGCGAGGGAATGGAAGACTTGCAGCTGTTTAACAGAAAAGATTTTGTGGATTCGTTATTCGATTTGGACAAGTGAAAAGAAACCAGATAGACTTTATTACGATGGGATGCTCCAAGAATCTCGTCGACAGCGAGCTGCTGATGCGGAAGTTTGAAGCCATTGGCTACCATTGTGTGCACGACAGCCGCCGCCCGGAAGGAGAAATTGCGGTGATCAACACCTGCGGTTTCATTGAGGACGCCAAGCAGGAAAGCATTGACACCATTCTCGAATTTGTGCAAGCCAAGGAGGAAGGGCGGTTGAAGAAGCTCTTCGTCATGGGTTGTCTGTCACAGCGTTACCGCAAGGAACTGGAGGAAGAGATTCCCCAAGTGGACAAGTTCTATGGCAAGTTCGACTATAAGAAACTGATCACCGACCTGGGCAAAGCCGACGACAAGGCTTGCGACGGCAAGCGCCATCTCACGACGCCACACCATTATGCCTATATCAAGATCAGCGAAGGGTGCGACCGCCACTGCGCCTATTGTGCCATCCCCATCATTACAGGCAAGCACCAGAGCCGTCCGATGGACGACATCCTCGACGAGGTAAGGGAGCTTGTGGCAGAAGGCGTGAAGGAATTTCAGGTCATCGCACAGGAACTGACCTACTATGGCGTAGACATCGACGGTCATCGGCACATCGCAGAACTCATCAGCAAAATGGCAGACATCAAGGGCGTGAAATGGATACGCCTTCACTATGCCTATCCCAACCAGTTCCCGATGGAGCTCCTTGATGTGATGCGCGAGAAGCCGAACGTGTGCAAATATATCGACATCGCCCTACAGCACATCTCAGACCATATGCTCGACCGCATGCACCGCAACACGACAAAGGCGGAGACCATGCGCCTGATTGAGGAGATGCGCAGGTGCGTGCCAGGCATCCACATCCGCACGACACTGTTGGTGGGATTCCCTGGAGAGACCGAACAGGACTTCGAAGAGCTCAAGGATTTCGTCCGCTGGGCGAAGTTCGAGCGCATGGGCGCCTTTACCTATTCGGAAGAAGAAGGCACATACAGTGCGGAACATTACGAAGACGACGTGCCGCAAGAGGTAAAGAACCGACGCCTCGATGAGTTAATGGCCATCCAGCAGGAGGTAAGCGCAGAAGTGGAAGCCCGAAAGGTGGGGCAGATCCTTCCCGTTGTGATCGACCGCAAGGAAGGCGACTATTACGTGGGACGCACGGAATATTGCAGCCCCGAGGTAGACCCGGAAGTGCTCATAGCAGCCGCCGACCGTTCGTTGCGCGTGGGTCGTTTCTATCAGGTGAAAATAACGTCAAGCGAAGAGTTTGACCTTTACGGAGAAGTTGTATAACAAGCTTTGGTGAATGAATAACAAGGAATTTATCGCAGAGTTGGCTCGCCGCACCGGCTACACGTGCGACGATACGCAGAAGTTGGTGAATACCATTGTGGATGCCATGAGCGACGAACTGCAGGAGGGCAACATGTGGAGCATCTCCGGCTTTGGCTCTTTCGACGTGAAGAAACGTCTGGAGCGCATCGTCGTCAACCCGGCTTCCGGTCAGCGCATGCTTGTGCCGCCAAAGCTGATACTGAATTTCAAGCCAGTGGCTTCCGTCAAGGAGCGCATCAAGAAGGGAGGACGTGCCGATGTCTAAATTAGGAATACAGGATTTGGCAGCCGTACTTTCACAGAAGCGCGGCTTGACCAAGGCACAAGCGGAAAAGTTTGTGGCGAGCCTGTTCGATGTGGTCAACTATGGTCTTGATACTGACCAACTTGTAAAAATGAAGGGGTTTGGCACGTTCAAGATAACCAACGTGAAAGACCGCGAAAGCATCAATGTGAACACCGGTGAACGTGTGGTGATCAACGGGCATGGGAAAATCAGTTTCACGCCAGAGGCTGTGTTGCGCGATATGGTGAACAAACCCTTCAGTCAGTTTGAGACCGTTGTGCTGAACGACGGCGTAGACTTCTCGCAGTTCGACGAAGAGCACCTTGAGCACGAAGAGCCAAGCGAAGACACACCCGCAGAAGCCTCATCGCCCATCGAAGAAGCTCCGCAGGAAACGGAAGAAACGGCTGTGCCCGAAACGAAAGAGGAACCAAGTGCACCTGCAGTAGAATCCGCGGTGCCACCTGTGCAGGCACAAGAAGAGGAGACTCCTGTCGAAGTGGCCACTGCCTCAGAAGACATTGCCGCCGAGCAAAGCACTCCTGAGCCGGCACATACCCCGGAACCAGCCCAGGAAGAGCAACAACCAATCGAAGAACAAGCCGATGATGCTTCAGAAGAGGAAGACGAGGAAGAAGACGACTCGTCTTCGCAGTCGGTATGGAAACCCATACTGATTGGAGTGGCTTTTGTCGCTTTTGCTGCTTTGGTGGGTGCCTTGGGCTATTATATGGGAGCGCGGTCGGGCAGTGATACCCCTGCACGTCAACCGGTGGCAGCAGCCGCAGACACCGCCATTCAAGTGAAGCAACCCGTCAGCAAACCTGCTGTGACCGAGACCGCAGACACGGCTAAACCCGTAGTCAATGTTGGAGTTTCTACAACGGCGGATGCTGATGCCAGGAAAGCGCAAAAGGATGAGGTGGAGGAAGCTTCCCAAAAGAAAGAACAACCCAAAGCCGAGCCCATAAAAAAGCAAGAAAAGGCAGCCGCAGAAGTTGAAGACATGGCTTCCAAATACGCCAAGATGGACGCCCGCGTACGCACAGGAGCCTACGCCATCGTAGGCGTGAGCCGTGTAGTAACCGCAAAACCGGGAGAGACCCTGCAGCGCATCGCCGACAGAAATCTCGGTCCAGGCATGGAATGTTATGTGGAAGTGATCAACGGCAAGCGCACCATCCAGGCGGGAGACAAGGTGAAGATACCCGAACTGCGGCTTAAAAAGCGAATGAAAGAAAAATAATTGAAATATTTACAATAACATTTGGAGTTTAGTAATACTATTCTTACCTTTGCAGAAGGAAAATGAAAAACATGAAGAGCAAGATTAATGCAGAAGCGATACTGAGGTCACATGGCGTTCATCCGTCAAAGCCTCGACTGGCGATATGTGAATACATCATGACGCACCATACTCACCCTACGGTAGAGGAGGTGCACAAGGCATTGTGTCAGGATATTCCAAGCTTGAGCCTGACCACGGTGTATAACACACTGCGCATGTTTTCGGAGCACGAAGTGGCACAGATGATCACCATCGACGACCATAAGGTATGCTACGACGGCAACACTACTCCCCATGTGCATTTCTATTGCAAGCAATGCGGGCAGATCATCGACCTGTTTGAAGAACCCGTGCCTGTGATAGAGCGCAACAGGTCGATCGGCGGCAACATCGTCACAGAAGCGCAACTATATTATAAAGGTATTTGTTCGCTATGCCAGGCGACAAAAGAATCATATTAACTAAACAACAAAAACATTATGAAGAAGAAATTTATTTGCACCGTGTGCGGTTACATCTACGAAGGTACGGAAGCACCGGAGAAGTGCCCGATTTGCAAGGCTCCTGCCAGCAAGTTCAAGGAAATGGACGACGTGGATACCGACGCCACCTTTGCTACGGTACACACCCTTGGTGCAGCCATCAAGGAGGGTGCAAACGAAGAGATGATCAAAGACCTCAACGCTCATTTCCAGGGCGAATGTGGTGAAGTGGGCATGTATCTTGCCATGAGCCGTCAGGCTGACCGTGAGGGTTACCCCGAGGTGGCAGAGGCATTCAAGCGTTATGCCTTCGAGGAAGCAGAGCATGCGAGCAAGTTTGCTGAGCTGCTCGGCGACGTGCTCGGCGACACCAAGAGCAATCTTGAGGCGCGCATCGCAGCAGAGAAGGGTGCATGCGAGGACAAGTTCCGCATCGCCAAGAATGCCAAGGCTGCCAACATGGATGCCACTCACGACACCGTTCATGAGATGGCTAAAGACGAGGCTCGCCACTGCGCAGGCTTCATGGGTCTTTACAAGCGCTACTTCAAATAAAGCGCATCGACGGCAGCACACATACCATGCCGTGCGCCGCAATTGAATGAAATCAGCCCCAAAGGGAATGTCTGATCGTGCAGACACCCTTTGGGGCTTTTTCGTTTATATAACTGCATGAAAACATGCACTTAGTCTCATGCCCAGTACCAGCTAAGTGAAACTGCAGTACCGGCTAACTGAAACTCCAGTACCGGCTAACCTAAACTGCAGTTTCGCTTAACCGGTACTGAAAACGGTACTGGCTATATGCCGCGATATAGAGGACTGCGTAGCCTGACAAGAGCAATGCGCCTTTCTAAGCGGTAGCGTGCCGCCAACAAATTCGGATTTATTTGCGGCAAGGAACAGGGGAATTTGGGGTAAAAGTGGCGTTTTCTTGCCGATAACGGCAAGAAAATAGCTACCTTTGTAGAAGTTAATCATTTTTTATGCCGATAATTTATGGAACTGGTATCAACAAAAAAATATGCCGAAGCACACGGATTGGCTGAAAGGACTGTGCGAAATTATTGCGTTCAAGGTAAAATTGCCGGTGCGGTATTGATTGGGAAGAATTGGAGTATTCCTGCTGACACTCCATTGCCGGCAAGGAAGAATGCACGCATAACGATATCACCTCTCTTGCAAACATTGAGGGAACAAAAGGAGTGCAAACTCAAAGGAGGAATTTATCATCGCACACAAATTGACCTTACATACAATTCAAATCATATTGAGGGCAGCAGACTTACAAAGGAACAGACCCGATATATCTTTGAGACGAATACCATCGGAATTTTCGATGAAGCAATTAAGATTGATGACATTATCGAAACGACAAACCACTTCCGTTGTATAGACTTCATTATTGATCATGCAAAAGAACCTCTTACCGAAGCGATGATTAAACAACTGCATGGATTGTTGAAATTGGGGACTACCGATGCGTCAAAGTCATGGTTCGCCGTAGGTGATTACAAACGACTGCCTAATGAGGTTGGTGGTATTGAAACCGTAGAGCCACAAATGGTTGGTAAGGCTATCAGAGAATTGCTTAAAGACTATAAGAGGAAAAAGAAAGTTTCCTTTGAGGACATTCTTGACTTCCATCAGCGTTTTGAAACGATACACCCTTTCCAGGACGGAAACGGACGTGTGGGGCGACTGCTTATGTTCAAGGAGTGCCTGAATCACGGCATTGTACCTTTTATCATCACCGATGAACTGAAGATGTTCTATTATCGTGGTTTGCACGAGTGGAAACGACTGCCAGGGTATCTTACCGACACTTGTCTTACAGCGCAAGACCATTACAAGGCTTTGCTTGATTATTTCAAGATAAAGTATTAATAGTCAATGCGTATTTACGGCTTTCTTTTTCGTGAACTGTTGCATATATTGCAACAGTCGGCAGTATTATTGCTTTTCTCTGATACTCCACCCAAATTCGGCTTAAATAAAGAAAAATAGCCCGATTATCACGAAAAAAATCCTCCACAATCGCAATAAGGATTATGGAGGATTGGTATTTATGCAAAAGCTTTAAATCAAGCGATTACTTCTTGTTCAAAGCGAGGTCGATGGCAACGGCGATAGCCACTGTAGCACCAACCATCGGGTTGTTACCCATGCCGAGGAAGCCCATCATCTCTACGTGAGCAGGAACAGAAGAAGAACCTGCGAACTGAGCGTCAGAGTGCATACGACCCATGGTGTCGGTCATACCGTAAGAAGCAGGACCTGCTGCCATGTTGTCCGGGTGAAGTGTACGACCCGTACCACCACCTGAAGCCACTGAGAAGTAAGGCTTGCCTGCTGCGATACGCTCCTTCTTGTAGGTACCTGCTACAGGGTGCTGGAAACGAGTAGGGTTGGTAGAGTTACCCGTGATAGACACGTCTACATTCTCCTTCCAAAGGATAGCCACACCTTCACGTACGTCGTCAGCGCCATAGCACTTCACTTTCGCACGAGGACCGTCTGAATAGGCAGTCTCTTTCACTACGTTGAGTTCGCTTGTGTAGTAGTCGAACTTGGTCTGTACGTAGGTGAAACCATTGATGCGGCTGATGATCATGGCAGCATCTTTGCCAAGACCGTTGAGGATAACGCGCAATGGCTTCTGACGAACCTTGTTGGCCATCTCTGCAATCTTGATGGCACCCTCGGCAGCTGCGAATGACTCATGACCAGCGAGGAATGCAAAGCACTCTGTCTCCTCACGGAGCAGACGGGCAGCGAGGTTACCGTGACCAAGACCTACCTTACGGTCGTCGGCTACAGAACCGGGGATGCAGAATGCCTGCAGACCGATACCGATAGCCTCAGCAGCATCAGCTGCAGTCTTGGCACCACGCTTGATGGCGATGGCAGCACCACACACGTATGCCCACTTGGCATTCTCGAAACAGATGCGCTGTGTGTCTTCACACATCTGATAAGGATCAACACCTGCCTGCTCGCAGATCTGATTAGCCTCTTCTACGCTATTGATGCCTTCTGCCTTGAGGGCGGCGAGAACCTGCGCCTCACGACGTTCCTGACTTTCGTAACTTACTTTTCTAATCATAGTTCTGTTTCTCCTTATTCTTTACGTGGATCAATTGCTTTAACAACACCTTGCTCGGCGGTGGTGCGACCATAGCTGCCTGTGAACTTCTTCACAGCCTCGTTGGCGTCCATGCCGTTCTTGATAGCTTCCATCATCTTGCCGAGGTGTACATACTCGTAACCACAAACCTGATTGTCCTTGTCGAGGAACTGGCGTGTGATATAGCCTTCGGTCAATTCGAGATAGCGAGTACCCTTTGCCACAGTACCATAGAGCGTACCTGTCTGGCTGCGGAGGCCCTTGCCGAGGTCCTCAAGTCCGGCACCAATCACAAGACCGCCCTCAGAGAAAGCGCTCTGTGTACGTCCGTAAACAATCTGGAGGAAGAGCTCGCGCATGGCTGTATTGATGGCATCGCATACGAGGTCGGTATTCAGCGCCTCAAGGATTGTCTTGCCAGGAAGAATTTCGGAAGCCATTGCGGCAGAGTGAGTCATACCGGTGCAACCGATGGTCTCGACGAGAGCCTCCTGGATAATGCCGTCCTTCACATTGAGAGACAGCTTGCAAGCACCCTGCTGAGGTGCACACCAACCCACACCGTGGGTGTAACCAGAGATGTCTTTGATCTCTTTTGCTTGAATCCATTTGCCCTCTTCGGGAATTGGAGCAGGTCCGTGGTTGGGACCCTTGGCGACAACGCACATGTTGTCTACTTCCTTTGAATAAATCATATTCGGTATTTTTATTTAATGAATATAATGATGTTACTTCTTAAATTCGCGTGCAAAATTACATATTTCTTTTCAAAAATACCAAGATTTAGGTATTCTTTTTCGTCGCATTTCCTTATTTTCCATACGATAGTAACATGTATTGTATTTTTTGTTGTATCTTTGCAAACTGAAAATTGCAATTTTAGAAACGTTTATGAGAGAAGTAATCATTGAAGACAACCGTTTGCGCACTGCTGCAGAAGAGGGTAATGATGCATTTGTCAAGGTGTTTGTCGATGCCATCTATGATGCTATCGGCGGACAGCTCAACGCAGAGACATTGCCCACACTGGGGGCAGACCAGGTGACACTGCTCGCTTACGACATCCTGCACACCGAGGTGATGGACGGAGGGTTCGTCCAGCTCATCCACAACGGATACGGGGCGTTTATCTTCATGAACCCATTTGCCAAAGCCATCAAACAATGGGGGCTCGACGATTTGGCACGCATCATCAAGAAGGCACACCGCCTCTACTCGAAATATCATGAGGAGATAGAACGCGAATGTACAGACGAGGAGTTTATGGCACTCTTCGAGCGCATGGCGGAATTCGACGACTTCGACGACTGCTTCGTAGAAAACGAGGAGGAATGGACCGCCCGTGTGGCATATTATATTGATGAGCACATCAACAACTTCGCCTCGATAAAAGCTTAAACAACAAGACGATGAACAAGGAACAACTGGAACTCAGAAAGAAGAGTTCCGTCAGCATACGCAACAAGAAGGCTTCGTTTGAATATTTCTTTGTCGACACCTATACGGCAGGCATCGTGCTCACCGGCACGGAAATCAAGTCGATCCGCATGGGCAAGGCTTCGCTCGTCGACTCATTCTGCTATATCAACAACGGAGAGATATGGGTGAAGGGTATGAACATATCGCCCTATTTCTACGGATCATACAACAACCACGAGAGCAAGCGCGACAGAAAGTTGCTGCTCAACAAGCGGGAGATACGCAAGTTGCAGGAAGCCACCAAGCAGGTGGGCTTCACGATTGTGCCTACACTCGTATTTCTCGACAACCACGGGCGTGCCAAAATGGACATCGCCCTGGCAAAAGGTAAGAAAGAATATGACAAGCGACAGACCCTGAAGGCAAAGGAAGACCGCAGGGAGATGGACCGCGCCATGAAAAACTATTGATTTCAGAAATGACAATCAGGGAAATAGTAAAACAGCGCATCATGGTGCTGGACGGCGCCATGGGCACGATGATACAACAGTATGGACTGGAGGAACAGGACTTCAGAGGATACCGCTTTGTCAAGACACCAGGCATGATGAAGGGCAACAACGACATGCTCAGCATCACCCGTCCTGACGTGATAGCCGATATCCACAGGAAGTATCTGGAAGCCGGTGCAGACATGATCAGCACCAACACATTCAGTTCGCAGCGCATCTCGCAAGCCGACTATCATCTGGAGGCTTTCAGCCGTGAAATGGCTCTTGCAGGTGCAAAGTTAGCACGACAGTGTGCAGATGAATACAGCACTGACGAGAAACCGCGCTTTGTGTGCGGCAGCGTGGGACCCACAAACAAGACCTGTTCGATGAGTCCCGATGTGAGCAACCCAGCCTTCCGCGACCTTTCATACGACGAACTTTACGATGCCTACTACGAGCAGATAGACGCGCTTGTAGAGGGTGGGGTAGACGCCATCCTCATCGAGACGATATTCGACACGCTCAACTGCAAGGTGGCGATAGATGCTGCGGTAGAGGTGCTGGGCAAACAAGACCGGGACATTCCCATCATGCTCTCGGTCACGGTGAGCGACTTGGCGGGCAGAACTTTGAGTGGACAGACGCTTGATGCCTTTCTCGCATCGGTGAGCAGCTATCCGATATTCTCCGTAGGACTCAACTGTTCGTTCGGAGCCGACCAGATGAAACCTTTCCTGAAGCATCTCTCAGAGCGTGCACCTTATTATATATCTGCATATCCCAATGCTGGACTTCCCAACGAGCTGGGTCAATACGATCAGACTGCAGAGACGATGGCTCCACTGATTGGGGAACTTGTCGACGAAGGCATGGTGAATATCGTGGGGGGATGTTGCGGAACCACAGAACAGTTTATCGCCCGCTATCTGCCCATCGTTGAGGGGAAGAAGCCCCATATTCCACAGCCTATGCCGGACACCATGTGGTTGAGCGGTCTCGACTTGCTGAACGTGACACCCGAGATACGCTTTGTCAGTGTGGGAGAACGATGCAACGTGGCTGGTAGCAGGAAGTTCCTGAGGTTGATTAAAGAGAAGAATTACGATGAGGCAGTAGGCATTGCACGCAAGCAGGTGGCTGACGGCGCACTCGTCGTTGACGTGAATATGGATGACGGTCTGCTTGAAGCAAAGGAGGAGATGGTGCATTTCCTCAATGCCATTGCAGCAGAACCCGACATTGCAAAAGTGCCCGTGATGATTGACTCCTCCAAGTGGGACGTGATTGTCAGCGGACTCAAGTGCGTGCAGGGAAAATGTATCGTCAACTCGATTTCGCTCAAGGAAGGAGAAGAGCTGTTTCTCAGCCATGCCCGCGACGTGAAGCGCTATGGTGCTGCCGTGGTGGTGATGTGCTTCGACGAGAAGGGTCAGGCCACTACCTTCGACCGCCGTGTAGAGATAGCCACACGCGCCTATCATCTGTTGGTAGACCATGTGGGATTCAACCCGCACGACATCATCTTCGACCCCAACGTGCTCGCCATCGCAACAGGTATGGAAGAGCATGATGACTATGCTGCCGACTTTATCCGCGCGGTAGAGTGGATTCGGCAGAATTTGCCGGGTGCGCATGTCAGTGGCGGTGTGAGCAACCTGTCGTTCTCGTTCCGCGGCAACAATTACATCCGTGAAGCGATGCATGCTGTGTTCCTTCATTATTCTATTGCAAAGGGACAAGACTTCGGCATCGTCAATCCAGCCACCAAGATTGCCTATGAAGATATTCCTGAAGACCGGTTGCGCATCATCGAAGACGTGGTGCTCAACCGCCGTAAGGGGGCATCAGAAGACTTGATAGAACTGGCGGCACGCATCAAGGAAGAACAGGATGCCGCCAAAGCAGCCAACGGTGGCGTGATGCCCAAGAAGGAAGTGCAGGAGAAATGGCGTGAGGCAAACGTCGAGGACAGGTTGAAATATGCATTGCGCAAGGGGGTAGGGGATTATCTTGACACCGACCTCCATGAAGCACTCGGCGCGTATGAACATGCCGTGCAGATTATCGAAGGACCGCTCATGGACGGCATGAACGAAGTGGGCACACTCTTCGGCGAAGGGAAAATGTTCCTCCCACAGGTGGTGAAGACCGCACGCACGATGAAACAAGCCGTTTCTATCCTACAGCCCTACATAGAAGCCGAGAACACAGGGGCATCTTCCAAAGCAGGAAAATATCTTGTGGCTACGGTGAAGGGCGATGTGCACGACATCGGAAAGAACATTGTCGCCGTGGTGATGAGCTGCAATAACTATGATGTGATAGACCTCGGCGTGATGGTTCCTGCAGAACAGATTGTGCGCAAGGTGCAGGAAGAGCATATAGACATGGTGGGGTTGAGCGGACTCATCACCCCCAGCCTTGAGGAGATGGTGCATGTGGCAAAAGAGATGCAACAGGCAGGACTGCGCATCCCCATCATGGTGGGAGGTGCGACCACAAGCGAAATGCACGTGGCACTGAAGATTGCACCGGTTTATGACGGACTGGTGTTGTGGGTGAAAGACGCTTCACAGAACCCGCTGCTTGCCGCACGGTTGCTCAACCCGCAGACACATGATGCGTTGGTGCGCGAAACAAACGAACGCTACGCACGACTTCGCGAGGAATATAAGGCAAAACAGGAAAAAATAGCCACGCTTGCTGAAGCCCGCAAAAACAAGTTGAACTTATTTGACTGATCAAGAAACATTCAATAATACATATATGAAGATAAAGAATCTCGTATTCGATTTAGGGGGTGTCATCATCACGATTGACCAACCGACGGCAGTGAAACGGTTTACGGAACTCGGACTCGTTGATGCGGCAAAACGACTTGACCCGTATACACAGGCAGGGTTCTTCGGAGACCTTGAAGAGGGGAAAATCACCGCAGAAGAGTTCAGACAGTTGCTCAGCGATGCCGTAGGACACGAGTTGACGCTCGACCAATGCGAATACGCATGGCGAGGCTATGTCAGCGAGTTGCCCATGCGCAACTTGAAAGCACTTGAGGAATTGCGCAAACAGGGATTTCGCCTGATATTGCTCTCCAACACCAATCCGTTTATGATGCACTGGGCATTGAGCGACCAATTCAGTGGAGACGGACATAGTCTTGCAGACTATTTCGATGCACTCTATCTGAGTTTTCGCGAAAAGGTGATGAAGCCAAGCGAACAAATCTTCAGGAATATGCTCGTTGGCGAAAAAATATTCCCAGACGAGACGCTCTTTATAGATGACAGTCCACGCAACGTGGCTGCTGCCAGCGAACTGGGCATACACACCTTCTGCCCTGAGAACGGATCCGACTGGACCAAGCGCATCTATGACGAGATAGAAGCCTTGGAAAAGTGAAAAAGAAAAGCGGGCGGTTAAATAAACTTAAATATCCAAAGCGTATAGCCCTTTATAAATATGTAGTTGGATAATTATTCGTAACTTTGCGCCCGATTTAGTCCGTGGAGGCTCAAAGAAGTCACGGCACGGTGTCGTGCGCCTTGCGGAAAAACCCGTTTACAATATATAAAATGTACGCAATTGTAGAAATCAACGGTCAACAGTTCAAGGCTGAAGAAGGCAAGAAGCTCTTCGTGCATCACATGAAAGATGTTGAGGCAGGCAAGTCTGTTGAATTTGACAAAGTGCTGCTCGTAGACAAAGACGGCAATGTCACGGTAGGTGCACCAACCGTAGAAGGTGCTAAAGTAGTATGTGAGGTTGTTAATCCTCTGGTTAAGGGCGACAAGGTTATCGTCTTCAAGATGAAGCGCCGCAAGGACTATCGCGTTCGCAATGGTCATCGTGCACAGTTCACAGAGGTTGAAATCAAACAAGTAATCGCTTAAATTCAGGAGGAAAGAAGAAATGGCACATAAAAAAGGTGTAGGTAGTTCTAAGAACGGCCGTGAATCAGCTTCGAAAAGATTAGGCGTTAAAATTTGGGGCGGTCAGAAGTGCATCGCAGGCAACATCATCGTTCGTCAGCGTGGCACAAAGCACAATCCTGGTGAGAACGTTGCTATCGGTAAAGATGACACTCTCTATGCTCTTTGTGATGGTATTGTGAATTTCCGCAAGGGTCGCAAAGACAAGAGCACTGTTTCTGTAATTCCAGAGGCTGAGGCTTAAATATTTATTCCACTTATTCCAAACAAACAACAGACTCCTTGTTCTTCACTGAAGAGCAAGGAGTCTTGCTATATAGGAGAGTACCATAATTATGTATTTATCATAATGCTGATTATAGATTTTATTTATATACGCGCAAATTAGACTAAATATGCAACTATAAAGAGCCAGAAATATAAATATTATAAGCATTACCAGTTCAGGTAATCATCAAGAGACTTTGGCTTGTTGCTGCCTATGGTCAGTTGGCGCAAGTCATAGTAGCTACCGTTATAGATGTTAAAGTCTACCGAACCTTTTATGCCGGACAGTTTTCCAGCATCTGTATGCTGCCAAAACTTCCATTTGCCCTTATATTCAACCTTGTCCACATAATAATGTGCAATCCAGTAAGGATAGTCGTCGAAACGGGCATCGTTGAGATAGGCTTCCTTAAACTTATAATAGGTATAGATGATGGGCTTCACATGATATTTGTCCTCCACGATATGAAGCCACGTGAGCACATTCATCTGAAACTCCTCGATAGACATCTTGGCAGGTTTGTGCTCCACATCCAGCACTGGCGGCAAATCTCCGTCTTCCAAATGCACCTTCTTCAGGAAATAGTAAGCCTGTGAACGGGCGCTTGACTTGTTGCTCCAAAAGTGATAAGCACCACGTACAAAGCCATAATCCTTAGCATTTTTGAAGTTCTCGTTAAAATTTTCGTCAATCATTCCAGACCCTTCTGTTGCCTTGATGACAACAAAGCGTACAGGACACTGTTCTATCATGGCACGGCTCAAGCGGTCCCAGTCTATTTTACCTTGATAATGACTGATGTCTATGCCATGGATTTCATAGCCTTCCGGGTATTCAGCATCCCCATAGATGGCTTTCCATCTAAACCCGTATGGTCCGACAAAGAAATAGTAAAACACCCATACATAGAGACAGATAACCGAAACGCCGCCTATCCACCATGCAAGGGCACGGTGTCTTGAGAAAAAAGAAAAGCAATGCCGGGATTGTTGCTTGCCAGTCCGCGCCTGCCGATGTCTTCTCGAAGCTGTGCGCCTATTGTGGCTTGTATTCTTTCCCTGCATTGCTTTGCGTTGTCTTTATGTTCTGTAAAATGTGCTTTTGCGTCAAGAGGCTCCACCTTATTATATATAGAGCCTAAAAGAGTTGCCTGCTTTTATTGATGCTCTAATTGGAGTGTATACGTCGGTCGGTCGCACACGTCAGCCGGTCCGAAATACTGGATAGGTCCAGGATATACATAGGCGGTTTTCTTTGCCCATTCTTCGCGGCTTGCGGCAAACGTCTTGAACGGTTTTCCTTCCAGGTCAACCAATGCTTTACGTATCACCGGCTTCATTTCTCCATTGCGTTTTTCCATGTTGAGCATCATGGTAAGAGGCACGCCACCGGCAATCCAGTTCTCCGGTTTGTCCACGGTGTTCTTCACCAATGCCATATATCCCGTCTTGTCGTGTGCGATAAGGAGCGCTGCACTTGTGCCCAGAGCATAGCAATAGTTGGCGTCATAATTGGAAGGAGCGGCACAACGTCCTTCATAACCGAAGAAGTGGTGCTGTGTCTTGAACTTTCCGTTGTATTTGCCTTCCTCTTTCCACTCATTGAGTTTGTTTCCGACCATGGCAGAAATGAGTTTCTCTGTTTCGATGAGCGACACTTGCACATTACCGTGCGGATCGCGGTCAAGAGACAGTTGAAGAGCCACATCCTCAGGCAACGACTTGAACACCTTGCAGTTCTTTTCGCTCAAGTGTGTCTTGATGAAGGCATACTGCTCTTCACGGGGCAGTTTCGTATAGCTATCCCCTTCCGCCGCATAGAGGTCATTGAGTTCGGCAATGAGTCTTCCGATGGCAGGAATAAATTCGATGATGCCCTCGGGAACCAGCACCACGCCGAAGTTCAGACCTTCTTGCGCACGAGCGTTCACTGCGCCGGCGATATATTCAACGATATCATCAAGCGACTTGTCCTTCTCCTTGATTTCCTCGGAGATAAGACATATGTTGGGTTGTGTCTGCAAGGCACATTCCAATGCAATATGGGAAGCTGAACGTCCCATCAATTTGATGAAATGCCAATATTTGCGTGCGGAGTTGCAGTCACGCTCAATGTTTCCGATCAACTCGCTATACACCTTGCACGCAGTATCAAAACCAAAGGAAGTTTCTATCTGTGCATTCTTCAAGTCGCCGTCAATCGTCTTCGGACAACCGATGACTTGCACGCCGCAGTTCTTGGCTGCATAATATTCTGCCAAGACACAAGCGTTTGTGTTGGAGTCGTCACCACCGATGATCACGATAGCCTTGATATTGAGTTCACGGATGATTTCCATTCCCTTTTCAAACTGTTCTTCCGTTTCCAGCTTGGTGCGTCCGCTACCGATGATATCAAAACCTCCCGTGTTGCGATAGGCATCGATCAAGTCTGCGGTAAGCTCTATATATTTATGGTTTATCAAGCCGCTCGGTCCCATCAGAAAACCGAAAAGACGGCTGTCGGGATTCAAGC
This sequence comes from Lachnospiraceae bacterium, assembly GCA_963654295.1. GTDB lineage: Bacteria > Bacteroidota > Bacteroidia > Bacteroidales > Bacteroidaceae > Prevotella. The sequence goes on from CAVJZZ010000021.1 coordinate 29,857, forward strand.
GTTTGATTTCATCAAACAGTCCGCAGATGACATTATGTCCGCCAGGAGCCTGACCGCCACTCAAGATGACACCCACGTTCATGGCTTCATGGTTTTCTACTACACCAGGTTCGAATTCGATTAAGGGCATTCCATAGGTATTAGGGAACAGACTTTTGATTTCTTCCTGATTGTCTACGCTTTGTGTCGCCAAACCTTCCTTGATCTTGACGGCACCTTGGAGAGCTTTCGGGAGCTTAGGCTGATAAGCTGCTCTTTCTTTTTGCAATGAGCTTATTTCCATATAATCGTTCTAGTTTATTAAGGATATGTTAATACAGTATTGTCTTTAAGTGATGTTGCAAATATAACACAAATCATTGAAACAAGGAAAGAAAACCAGGAAAATTGTTGAAAAAGATTATTTTTTTTCGTCGCCGCCTATTGTGATTGTGGATTTTTTTATATCTTTGTCGTGATATTATTATTCACCCACATCAATTGAAAGGAACCAAAACATGGCCAACAAAAGAGATTTGAAGCAGAACATCAGTGCTATATGCAGTGAGCTTTTTGCAGAAGGCGTAGCCACCTCGCTCTACGGCGACAAGGAGAACCAAGCCGACATTGAAGCGTTATTGTCATCCATCCTCGTGATACACAGCGACTACATCCGTCGCATATCCCACCCAGAGCCGGGTATGTCGCAGAAGAAATACTTCAAGACACTGATTGACGACTTCAACAAGCAGGCTTCAGAACTGGCAGACCAAATCTGCAACATCCAATAGACATTACATATAATAATACGAATTGCATGTTCACTACGTGGCTGATGGCTCCTCTGAGAGCATCACCGGAGTGGTGGGCATGCAATTACGTCTTCATACCACATTTATCATGTTGAAAAGACTTTGCAGTTTTCTGCTGTACAAGGCAATGGGATGGACAGCCGAAGTGACGGTAGACCATCCTTCCAAGTATATCATCTGCCTGGCTCCCCATACCAGCAACTGGGACTTCCTCATCGGCATGCTCTATTCCCGCTCCATCGGCATGAGTTGCAACTTCTTGATGAAGAAGGAATGGTTCTTCTGGCCGCTCGGTCCCCTATTCCGGCGTCTTGGAGGCATCCCTGTATGGCGCAGCAAGCATACCAGCATGACCGACCGGCTGGCGCAGACAGCCCGCGAGGCCCATACATTCCACCTCTGCGTCACGCCCGAGGGCACGCGCTCCCTTAATCCGGAATGGAAGAAGGGCTTTTATTTCATCGCTGCCAAAGCCGACATTCCCGTGCTTCTCTATGGCGTAGACTATCAGAAGAAACGCATCGTCTGCACAAAGAGTTTTGTTCCTTCCGGCGATGTCGAGAATGAGATGCGCGACATCAAACTTTATTTCAAGGATTTCAAGGGCAAACATCCCGAGAAGTTCACCATCGGAACCATCGAATAACATGAAATTAGCGAATATAGTCTTTCTTTCCATTTGTTTCTCCACAGGAGTGCAGTCGCACGCTCAAACGTCTGAAAGCGTGGCGAAAAGCCAGCAGAAGCTCGACAGATACTTTGTCGGATACAAGACGTCTGAAGATGAGATGTCGCAGCCCGCGAAGATGAAGAGCTTTTCGATCGACGACAAGGCACGCACCGTGACCATCCAGATGAACGACTATTTCGCCCAGCAGACCTTTACCTACAAGAGCGTAGACAAGATCTATTCCAAGGTAAAGGGAGCTCTCGCCAAACCTTACAACAAATACAAGATTACCGTCACCGCCATCGGACTGCCCATCGAGCAATTGGTGACTGGCAGCAGGGATTATTCCATCCGCAACTTATGGGGGCAGACCGACTACGATGCTGCGCCGTGGGTGGAAAACGTTTCCGCTCCAGTGCGGTTTACACATGGTCTCTACGACCGCCACATCACGTTGTGGGCAAGCCACGGACGCTATTACGATGCCAAGAAGGACCTATGGAAATGGCAGCGTCCTAACCTCTTCACTACCAACGAAGACCTGTTCACCCAGACCATCGTAGTACCCTACCTCATCCCAATGCTTGAAAAAGCTGGTGCCGTGGTCTTCACGCCACGCGAGCGCGACTGGCAGACGGAGGAAGTCATCGTAGACAACGACGACCCTCTGCGCGGGCGACACTTCGTGGTCAGCGAGGGAAGCAAGGCGTGGAAGCAGGCCCCGTCGCAAGGGTTCAAGAAGACCAAAGCCGTATACTCCGACGGTGAAAATCCCTTCACCGCAGGCACCTGCCTGATGGTTGAGGCACAAAAGAAGGGAAACAGCACAGTCAGCTATCGCCCGCAGATAGAAAAGGAAGGCCGTCATGCTGTCTATGTGAGCTATCAGAGCGTACCCGGCAGTGTCGACGATGCCCACTACACGGTGTGGCACAAGGGACAAGCCACCGAATTCCATGTAAACCAGACCATGGGCGGCGGCACTTGGGTCTATCTCGGCACATTCGATTTCGACAAGGGATGCAACGAATACAACTGCGTGGAGATTTCCAATGCCAGCCACCGCAAGGGATTTGTCACCACCGATGCCGTACGCTTCGGTGGCGGCATGGGCAATATCGAGCGCGGCGGCTACATCAGCAACATGCCGCGTGCACTCGAAGGCGCACGCTACTATGCGCAATGGGCTGGCGCCCCCTACTCTATTTACAGCACCAAACAAGGACAGGACGACTACGGCGACGACATCAACACCCGCTCACTTATGTCCAACTGGCTGGCAGGAGGATCGTGCTATGTGCCGACAAAGCCAGGCTTGAAAGTGCCCATTGAATTGTCGCTCGCCGTGCACAGTGATGCCGGCTACCACAAAGACGGAAGAAGCATTTTCGGTTCGCTTGCCATATGCACCACCTCATTCAACGACGGTCTGCTGAGTTCGGGGCTGTCCCGCATCTCCTCCAAGTCGTTTGCCGACATGCTCCTCTCTGGTGTGAACCGCGACATGCACTACCTGTATCAGACATGGAACCGCCGTGACCTCTACGACCGCAACTATTCCGAGACGCGGTTGCCTGAGGTGCCCTCTGCCATCCTGGAGACCTTGTCTCACCAGAGTTTTCCCGACATGAAGAGAGGACTCGACCCCAACTTCAGGTTCCAGTTTGCCCGTTCCGTCTACAAGACCATCGTGCGCTACGTCTCCGACATGCACGGCAAGGCATGCGTCATCGCCCCCCTCGCCCCCTCGTGCTTCTCTGCAGAGATCACGGGCAAGAACAAGGTGACCCTCAAGTGGCAGCCCACTGCCGACAAACAGGAGCCCACCGCTTCCGCCACCTCTTATAATATATATACCGCCACAGGCACGGGCGGATTCGACAACGGCACCAATGTGAAACGCTGCGAAGTGACCCTCGACATCGAGCCGGGCGTGGTCTACAGCTATCGCGTCACAGCTGTCAACCGCGGCGGTGAGAGTTTCCCGACCCAAGTATTGTCCGTCTGCAGCCAACCGGATGCCAGAAAGACCATCCTCATCATCGACGGATTCGATCGTCTTGCCTCGCCAGCCGTGGTCGACAACGGTACGCAACAAGGGTTCAGTCTTGTGCAGGATCCCGGTGTCAGCTATGGTCTTACGGCAGGTATCCTGGGCGCACAACAAGGTTTCGACATCACACAGATGGGCAAGGAAGGTCCTGGCGGACTGGGCTATAGCGGTGAAGAACTGGCGGGCAAGTTTGTTGCCGGCAACGACTTCAACTATGTGCGCACCCATGCCGATGCCATCCATGCCACCCGCCAATACAACATCGTGAGCTGTTCGCGCGAAGCCGTGGAAAACGGGCAAGTGCTCTTAGGCATGTATCAGGGCGTCGACCTCATCCTCGGTCTGCAGCGCTACGACGGCTATTCGTCCAAATTCTACAAAACGTTCACCTCTACGCTGCAAGGCAAGCTCGCCAACTACGCCCGCAACCACGGACGCATCCTCGTGAGCGGTGCCTATATGGCATCCGACATGACCGGTGCCGCAGACAGCACATTCCTCTCGAATGTGCTGAAACTCCGTGCTGCCGGCACTGTCAACGAAGGCTTGGCATACGCTGAAGCCGACCATGCGAGCGACGGGCGCATCATCACCGGACTGGGCACCTCGTTCTGCATCTACAGCAAACTCAACGCCACCCACTATGCCGCCACCACCACCGACGCCATGCAGTCTGTCGCCCCCGCCTTCTGTGCCATGCAGTATGCCGACGGCAGAACGGCAGCCGTGGCTTACGACGGGGCTGACTACAAGACCTTCTCCATGGGCTTCCCCTTTGAATGTGTCAAGACCGTCGCCATGCGCGAAAAGATGATGCGCGGCATACTCAACTTTATCATGAAATGAAGTTTAATCACCAAATTCAATAACCATGTATAAAATTCAAGCCAACGCTTCCGGAACAAGAAGCATCGAAGTGAGCGACGCCCACTTGGAGACCATCAAGAAGTATTCTCTCCTGAAAAACCTCATCGACAGCAACGGCATCATCGAGGAGAGCGTGCTCGACAAACTGAAGTTCAACGTGCGCAGCCTGCTCGAATCAGAAGCCGGCAAAGACAAGGCTCTGCTCGACCTCTGCCTCGACGTGATATACAACAACAACATGAAAGCCTTCGGACTCCACAACCTCGTGCTCCTCTACATCGAATGGTGCGACAAGCAAACGGGTGACGCTCCTTCCGAAGACGACGCTCCCAGCGACTAAACCATCATAGCGCCAACAGACATTAGATGAAAGAATACAGACTTACCGACTTTCTCCCCACCACCAAAAAGGAAATGGAACTCAGAGGATGGGATAGCGTAGACGTTATCCTGTTCTCTGCCGATGCCTATATCGACCATCCGGCTTTCGGTGCTGCCGTCATCGGTCGCACCCTCGAAGCCGCCGGCTACACCGTAGCCATCGTGCCGCAACCCGACTGGCACGGCGACTACCGCGACTTCAAGAAGTTGGGTCGCCCGCGGCTCTTCTTCGGCATCGCACCCGGCTGCATGGACTCGATGGTCAACAAGTATACCGCAAACCGCCGTCTTCGCTCCGAAGACGCTTATAGCCCCGATGGGCGTCACGACATGCGTCCCGACTACCCGACAATTGTCTACACCAAGATCTTGAAGGAGCTGTTTCCCGACGTTCCCGTCATCCTCGGCGGCATCGAGGCGTCCATGCGCCGCCTCACCCATTACGACTATTGGCAGGACAAGCTCATGCGCTGTATTCTCTGCGACTCTGGTGCCGACATGATTATCTACGGCATGGGCGAAAAACCCATTGTGCGCCTATGCGAATTGCTCGATGAGGGCTATCGGGTGAAAGACATCCGCGACATCCCGCAGACAGTGTATCTCACGAATGAGGAAGACATACCCGGAGGCATCACCGCCGACGACATCGTGCTCCACTCCCACAAGGAATGTTGCCAGAACAAGAAGGCACAGGCGGAGAACTTCCGTCATATCGAGGAGGAGTCTAACCGCATCCACGCCCACCGTTTGTTGCAGGAGGTAGACGGACTGTATGCTGTGGTCAATCCGCCCTACCCGCCCATGACGACTGCCGAACTGGATGCGTCCTACGAGTATCCCTACACGCGCCTGCCACACCCCAAATACAAGAACAAGCGCATCCCTGCCTACGAGATGATCAAATTCTCCGTCAACATCCATCGCGGGTGTTTCGGCGGTTGTGCCTTCTGCACCATCAGCGCCCACCAAGGCAAGTTCATCGTCTGCCGCAGCAAGGAGAGCATCGTCAAAGAGGTGAAGAAGATCATCGAGATGCCCGACTTCAAGGGCTATCTCAGCGACCTCGGCGGTCCGTCTGCCAATATGTACGGCATGCACGGGCGCAACCTGAAGGCTTGCGAGAAGTGTGCGCGCCCATCGTGCATCCATCCGAAGATCTGTCCAAACCTCAACACCGACGTGAGTGCCCTGCTCGATGTCTACCATGCCGTCGATGCCTTGCCGGGCATCAAGAAAAGTTTCATCGGCAGTGGCGTGCGCTACGACCTGCTCCTCTACAACAGCAAGGACGAGAAAGCCAATGCCTCCGCCCGCCAATACACGCGCGAACTGATCTGCAACCACGTGAGCGGACGCCTCAAAGTGGCTCCCGAGCACACCAGCGACCGTGTGCTCTACCTGATGCGCAAGCCTTCCTTCAGCCAGTTTGAAGAATTCAAGCGCATCTTCGACCAGATTAACGAGAAGGAGAACCTGCGCGAACAGATCATCCCCTACTTCATGAGCAGCCACCCGGGCTGTCACGAGGAGGATATGGCCGAACTGGCTGTGCAGACCAAGAAACTCAACTTCCAGTTGGAGCAGGTGCAGGACTTTACGCCCACGCCCATGACCGTGAGCACCGAGGCGTGGTATTCGGGCTTCGACCCCTACACGCTCGAACCCGTGTTCTGCGCCAAGACGCCAAGGGAGAAACTTGCCCAGCGGCAGTTCTTCTTCTGGTACAAACCCGAAGAGCGGCGCAACATCGAGGGCGAACTGCGCCGCATCGGGCGCTCAGACCTCGTCTCTCAACTGTACAGCGGCATGCCTTACAAGCCTCACTACGGCAAGCGTGTCGACGCTTTCTCCGACAACGGTCAGGCAGAAAAGCCACGGCGCCAGGGCAAAAAAGAACATTCACAGCCCAAACAAAGGAATAAGAACCATGATAGAAATTATAGACCAGCAGGTCATCGGCAAGAAGAGCCCCGAGGAATGCGAAGACGGAATCGTGGTGACCGATGACTTCGTGGCTGTCATCGATGGCAGCACAAGCAAGACAGACATCACCTACGATTCCACCATGCGCAACGGACGCTACTGCATGACGCTCATCTCCGACCTCATCCGTCACGAGGTGCCGCGCGATGCCGATGTTGCCCTCTTCTGCCAACTCGCCACCCAGCGCATCGCCCAGTGCTACGAAGAGCATCATGTAAACCTCGAAAGACTGAAAAACCATACCGAGGAACGGATGACATGTAGTGCTGTGGTCTACAGTGCCCAACGTCACGAATTGTGGCTGGTGGGCGACTGCCAGGCGATCGACTGCTCCACCGGTACACACTACGATAATCCCAAAGAATTCGAAGAGCCTTTGGCGGAACTCCGTGCTTGCCTCATCAGGATTAGGTTGCTCCTAGGAGAAAAAGCCGAAGACTTCCGCATCGAAGACCAAGGTCGCGAAGGCATCATGAAACTGCTCATACGAAGCTGCCAAAACCAAAACATCACCTATCCCGTCATCGATGGTTTCCCCATTCCCATGGACACGGTGAAGGTCATCGCGTTGCCGCAAACCTCCCGCGAAATTGTACTTGCCAGCGATGGCTACCCAGTTTTGGAACCCACATTGGCTGCCAGCGAACAGCGGCTTCACGACATCCTGGAGAAAGATCCACTGCTCTACCTCGACGTGAAAGCCACCAAGGGATGGATGCTGGGCAACTGCTCGTTCGACGACCGTGCCTACGTCCGTTTCCATCAGTCATAACAAACGCAACTACAGATGATTAGCAAAGCCAAGATAAAGTATATTAACGCACTGCAACAGAAGAAAAACCGCACGGCAGAACACCGCTTTGTGGCAGAAGGACCCAAGGTGGTGGGCGACCTCATGGCGCTCACCTCGCCCAGTCTTGTTGTTGCCACAGAAGCATGGCTTGAAGCTCACAGCAATCAGTTGGCTGCCCAGGTGGAGGTGTGCACCGTGACCGATGACGAACTCAGGAAGGTGAGCTTCCTCCAGCATCCCCAGCAGGTGCTTGCCGTCTTCCCGATGTTCGATAGCGGTGATGCCCCCACCCTGCCTCCTCCATCCGAGCTGTGCCTCGCCCTCGACGGCGTGCAGGACCCCGGCAACCTCGGCACCATCATCCGCATTGCCGACTGGTTCGGCATCACCCACATCTATTGCAGCCGCGACACCGCCGATTTCTACAACCCCAAGGTGGTGCAAGCCACGATGGGCAGCATCGCCCGCGTGCATCTCGTCTATACCGACCTGCCGTCGCTGCTCTCCCAAGCTCAGGGAAAGACACCCGTCTATGGCACATTGCTCGACGGCGAGAACCTCTACACGACGGAACTTTCTGCCGGCGGCATCATCGTGATGGGAAACGAGGGCAATGGCATCTCCGACGCCGTGCGTCCGCTGGTCACCGAGCGCTTGCTCATCCCCAGCTATCCGCCCGAACGTCCCACGGCTGAGAGTCTCAACGTGGCAATCGCCACTGCCGTAGTGTGTGCCGAATTCAGAAGAAGATGCAAATAACCAATAAACACCAATCATTATGGAAGAAGAGAAGATTCAAGAACAGACCGTACAAGCTCCGGCGTTCAGCTACGTACAGGAACTGATGAAAGACCGCAGCTATATCAACTGCATCAGCACCGCCTATCACGACATCACCGCCCACTTCAAGCCCCTCCTCAAGACAACCTGGAAATACGCCTTGGCATACGCCCTCCTCTATGGAGCCTTCGAGGCTGCCCAATACACCGAAGCGCTGAGCGGCGGAATAGCGGGAGCCTGCACCAACTTGCTGTTGGGCATCTGCTGGTTCGTCGCCATGTTTGCATGGGGCGGCAAAGTGTTCACCTTGCTCAATGGCGAGAGCTTCCGCCACAACTTCGGCAAGCTGTTCAAGGGCATCATGGTCGTCTATGTCATCATGATTGCCGCCCTGTTGGTCATCCTGGCTGGGGCGATAGCCATGGCATGGGGAAGCAAAGACGTCACCAAGATCACCTTGGTCGTTTCGGGGGCAGTGGCACTGTGGCTTCTGTTCCTGGCTGTCTACGCCACGCCGCTGGGCTACTCCGTCGTCCGCTATATGATGGTCGACGGCACCGTCAAGCACATGCTGGGCAGCGACTGGAAAAGAGGCTTCCGCCATTGGGGATTCATCTTTGCCACCTGGCTGGTCATCAGCATCATCACCGCAGTGGTGGTGGGCATCGTGGGCACGCCCTTCTTCATCCTCGCCTTTGCCGGCCATCTGTCGGGCGTGGGTGTGGCGGCTGGCGATGCTGCCAATCTGCCGTCAGCGATGTTCATTCCCGTGTGGTTCTGTGCCGCGCTCATGATGTTGTGCAATGCCTTTTTCACCCTCTGGCAGGCGTTTACCTTTTACTATGTCTACGGCACGATAGAAACAAGAGAAAAAGAGAAAAATGAAACAGAAAATACTATTTATTGATCGCGACGGCACGCTCATCGAGGAGCCGGCAGACGAGCAGATCGACTCGTTCGCGAAACTGAAGTTCACCCAGGGCATGTTCCGCAACCTGGGATTCCTGAGTCGTCACACCGACTACAAGTTTGTCATGGTGAGCAACCAAGATGGTCTGGGCACAGCATCGTTCCCTGAAGACACCTTTTGGCCTGTTCACAACTTCATCCTCCAAACGCTCGAAGGCGAAGGCATCACCTTCAGCGAGCAACTCATCGACCGTCATTTCCCCGAAGACAACTCTCCCATGCGCAAACCGGGCACAGGAATGCTCACCGCCTATATCAACAATCCGGAGGTCGACATGGCAGGTAGCTACGTGATCGGCGACCGCGAGAGCGACCGCCAGTTGGCAGAAAACCTCGGTTGCCATGCACTCATCCTCGGACAGGACGGCATCACGTGGGACAAGATTGCCGAGATCATCTATGGCGGCGAGCGCATCGCCGAGGTGAAGCGCACCACCAAGGAGACCGACATCCACGTGTGGCTCAACCTCGACGGGTCGGGCAAGTGCGACATCGCTACGGGTCTGGGGTTCTTCGACCACATGCTCGAACAGATCGGCAAGCATGGCGGCATGGACCTGACCATCCACACCAAGGGCGACCTCCATGTGGATGAGCACCACACCATAGAAGACACGGCGCTCGCCCTGGGCGAATGTCTGCTCAAAGCCTTGGGCGACAAGCGTGGCATCGAGCGCTACGGCTACTGCCTGCCCATGGACGACTGCCTCTGCCAGGTGGCTCTCGACTTCGGCGGACGCCCATGGCTCATCTGGGATGCCGAGTTCAAGCGCGAAAAAGTGGGAGAAATGCCCACCGAGATGTTCCTCCATTTCTTCAAGAGCCTCAGTGATGCCGCCAAGATGAACCTCAACATCAAGGCGGAAGGCACCAACGAGCACCACAAGATCGAAGGTATCTTCAAGGCGCTGGCACGCAGCCTAAAGATGGCGGTGCGCCGCGACATCTACCATTTCGACCTGCCCAGCACCAAGGGCATGCTGTAACACAATCGCATCCCGTCCCATGATATCCATAGGGGCATCCTTTGCCACTCCACGCGAGACAAGGATGCCCCTATTTTGGGTCACCTGCAAAAGCGTGTGGATTAAGCAAAAATCTTGGCTAGTCTAAAGAGG
>CAVJZZ010000022.1:0-39387 GCA_963654295.1 Lachnospiraceae bacterium
CCTGTCTGCCATCCAACTTAGGTCCCCAACTCGCATCCATGCTGTAGTGAGGCACGAGATATTCCTTTCCGTTGATGGTGGTGGTGGAAAAATCATCGCCTTCACTTCCATGGGCATAGTCGCCGGCATAGCCATAGCCGCCACCATACTGGCTCTGCAGTTTGGGCAACTTGGTGACCGTCTCGAAACCTACGGAAGAACTGAACTCCACACCCAAACCTGTGGACTTCTTGGCACGCTTGGTAGTAATCATGATGACACCATTGGAGGCACGGCTGCCATAAAGCGCAGCAGCCGACGCGCCCTTCAGCACACTGATGTTCTCAATGTCATCGGGATTGATGTCCTGTATCAAGTTGCCATAGTCGTAACCACCGTTACCGCGTGCGGTAGCAGCAGAGTTGTGGTCTGTTCCCTCGATGGGCACACCGTCGACAACAAACAATGGCTGGTTGTTGCCAGAAAGCGAGTTGGCGCCACGGATCAAAACCTTAGAAGAACCGCCCATGCTGCCTGCACTGGAAGAGATGCTGAGACCTGCCACCTTGCCCTGCAAGGCATTGACGGGGTTATTGAGTCCACCGCGTGATTTCAGCATCTCATCTCCGCTCAACTCGGTCACGGCATAACCCAACGCCTTCTTCTGACGGGATACGCCCAAGGCTGTCACGACCACTTCGTCCAAAGAGTTGTGCTCGTCCTCCAGATAAACAATAAGGTTTGGTTTTACTTCTACCATTTGGGACTTCATGCCCAAATAAGAGATGACCAACTTGCCTTTCCCTTTGGGAGCCGTCAAGGAGAAGTTGCCGTCTATGTCTGTTACGGTTCCTGTCTTGGTTCCGTCTACCAGGACAGATGCGCCTATCACGGGTTCACCGTCTTCCCGAGAAACGACCTGACCTTTAACAATAGTTTGTGCGAGTGCCATGCCCGTACTGAGAAACATCCCTCCCATCATCATGGCTAATCTTCTTACCATATGTTCTCTCTAATAAAAAACAAAAAAGTACTAATATTGGATGCAAAGATAGGAACTTTTTGTCGTTTAAGGTATGGTTGCCATGTAAAACTTAAAGCCCTCACTTCATAAGTGTCCCAGAAATGCAGCCTAGGACGTTCCGTCCATACACAAAAAAAAGCGGCTGACCTTCACAGGCTACCGCTTCATCTCAATAGGTATTAGTTCCTTAAGGGTAAAAAGATTGTATTCAGGATAACACTCCAAAGTTAGGCAATATATTTGAACGGACGAAATAAACGGATGTTAATTTTACTTTCTTTTACCAAATTAACATACTATTAACATTCCGACTAAGCTTTCACAATATGTCAGCAAGATTGACAAATTGACCAATATCATACCCCTTCGTCACACCAACGGCAGAGACAGCACTCACGATAATTATAAATAAGGTGAAAAACTGACTTTGTTTCAGTTTTTATATGTAATTTTGCGGACATCTGTCTGTCGGCACGGTTTTTGCAAGACAGCATATACAGAGAACGAGAACTTTATTTATACACCAACCGAAAATTAATGAACGAAGTAAAGACTTTGGTAGAAAACATCACCAAAGGTATTCAAGAAAAGAAGGGTCAGGGCATCGTCATCGCCGACCTGAAGGGCATTGACAGCACCGTGTGCCAGTATTTCATCATCTGCCAAGGCGGTTCGCCACAGCAAGTGAACGCCATTGCTGAGTCTGTGGGAGACACCGTGAGGGAGAATTGCCATGAGAAGCCAGTCAACGTCATCGGACTTGAGAATGCACAATGGGTGGCAATGGACTACGTAGACGTGATGGTGCACGTGTTTATACCCGAGGCGAGAGAATACTACGATCTCGAAAACCTGTGGGAAGACGCCAAGCTCACGCACATTCCCGATGTGGACTGATCCCATACAACCACTTCCAACCAATCAGAAACAACAATGAACAACAAGAAAAACAACGATCCACGCATGAAAATGCCCAAGTTCAACATGGGCTGGATATACGGACTGGTCATCGTGGTGCTCGCGCTCCTCTATGTGCAAGGCGGATCCTTCACCGAAGGCGGCAGTCTGAGCACCAGGGCGAGCTATACAGACTTCAAGAAATTCGTCGCCAACGGCTATGCTTCCGAAATAGAGATCAACAAGGAAGCCAGCACACTCAAGATGTATGTCACACCAGAACACATACGAGACGTGTTCCACCAAGGCACCGACCAAGTGGGCAAGCGCCCCTATGTGGCAGTGGAAATAGGTTCTACCGACCAAGTGGAACAGTTTCTCGAAGCGGAGCGTACGGCAGGAAAGTTCAAGGGAGACTATTCGTTCGTAAACAGCAACAACTCTTTCTTTAATGTTCTCATATCATGGTCGCCCATGATCATCATCCTCGTGTTCTGGTTTTTCCTCATGCGCAGAATGGGTGGCGGCATCGGTTCCGGTGGAGGCGGTGGCGTGTTCAGCGTGGGAAAGAGCAAAGCCAAGATGTATGAAAAGGGAGGCGAACTGGGCATCACGTTCAAAGACGTGGCAGGCCAGGAAGGCGCCAAGCAGGAAGTGCAGGAGATTGTCGACTTCCTGAAGAACCCGAAGAAATATACCGATCTGGGCGGAAAGATTCCCAAGGGAGCACTGCTCGTAGGTCCTCCGGGAACGGGCAAGACATTGCTCGCCAAAGCCGTTGCAGGTGAAGCCGGCGTACCGTTCTTCTCGATGAGCGGAAGCGACTTTGTGGAGATGTTTGTCGGTGTGGGTGCCAGCCGTGTGCGCGACCTGTTCCGTCAGGCAAAAGAGAAATCACCATGTATCATCTTCATCGACGAGATCGACGCCGTAGGTCGTGCGCGCAGCCAAAGTCCTGCCATGGGCAGCAACGACGAGCGCGAAAGCACCCTCAACGCTCTGCTCACAGAGATGGACGGATTCGGCACCAACAGCGGTGTCATCGTGCTTGCCGCCACCAACCGTGCAGACATGCTCGACAAAGCGCTGCTCCGTGCCGGACGCTTCGACCGACAGATTCATGTAGACCTGCCCGACCTCACCGAGCGCAAACAGATATTCCAAGTGCACCTCAAGCCCGTCAAGATCGATGACACCGTAGACATCGACTTGCTGGCACGGCAGACTCCGGGATTCTCAGGAGCCGACATTGCCAATGTATGCAACGAAGCGGCGCTCATCGCTGCACGCGGCAACAAGGAGAAGGTGGGCAAACAGGACTTCCTGGATGCCGTAGACCGCATCATCGGAGGATTGGAAAAGAAGACCAAGGTGATGACAGCACAGGAGAAGCGCACCATCGCACTCCACGAAGCCGGCCATGCCACCATATCGTGGTTCTGTGAACATGCCAATCCGTTGGTCAAGGTAAGCATCGTGCCACGCGGCCAAGCTCTCGGCGCAGCATGGTATCTGCCCGAAGAGCGTTCCATCACCACCAAGGAAGAAATGCTCGACGAGATGTGTTCGCTGTTGGGCGGACGCGCTGCCGAGGAACTTTTCACCGGACATATCTCCACAGGAGCAATGAACGACCTGGAGCGCGCCACCAAAGAGGCACAGTATATGATCGCCTATTGCGGTATGAGCGACAAGTTGCCCAACATCTGCTACTACAACAACCAACAGTATCAGTTCCAGCGTCCCTACTCAGAAACCACCGCCAAGGTGATGGACGACGAAGTGCTCAAGATGATTAACGAACAGTATGAACGTGCCAAGCAAATACTGCTTGAGCACAAGGAAGGTCACAACCAGCTCGCCGAAGTGCTCATATCCCGCGAGGTAATCTATGCGGAAGACGTTGAGCACATCTTCGGAAAGCGCCAATGGATCAGCCGTGCACAGGAGATCATCGACGAGTCGAACCCCAACCACGACAACGAGCAGAAGGCTATCGAAAACCAAGAGAGTGACAAAGAGAACACGGCCGAGCAAAAAGAAGGGGAATAAGCCATGACCGAGAAAATGCAAAACCTCATCACGCGCACGATTACCGGTGTGCTCTTCGTGGCTGTCATGGTCACATGTTTTCTGCGACCCGAGGCGATGATTCTGCTTTTCGCCCTCATCACAGGACTCACCCTATGGGAATACACAGGGTTGGTCAACCAGCGCGAGGACGTGCAAGTGAACCGCTTTATCACCACTGTGGCAGGAGTCTACTTCTTTTTGGCAATGGCAGGCTACATCACCCGCCTCACGCCTACCATGGCGGTGTTCGTTCCCTATCTGCTTACCGTAGTCTACCTGTTCATCAGCGGACTATATACGCAAAGCAAAGACGCCATTAACGACTGGGCATATACCATGCTCGGACAGATGTATATCGCCCTGCCCTTCTCGATGATACTCGTGTTGGGATTTCAGAGCACACCAGACGGCAACATCGTATTCAACACCCTGTTGCCACTAAGCATCTTCATCTTTCTTTGGACGAACGATACAGGTGCCTATTGCAGCGGTTCGCTCTTCGGCAAGCACAAACTCTTCCCCCGTGTCAGTCCTGGCAAGAGTTGGGAGGGAAGCATCGGTGGAGGCATCCTTGTGCTCATCGTTGCCACAGCATTGGGCATTTACGAGAACTCCATCACCGATACCGCAAGCGGACTGAATCCCTTTGAATGGGCAGGTCTGGGATTGGTCGTTGTGTTCTTCGGCACATGGGGCGACTTGGTAGAGTCGCTCTTCAAGCGCACGCTCGGCGTGAAAGACAGCGGAAACATCCTGCCCGGACACGGCGGAATGCTTGACCGTTTTGACTCGTCGCTCATGGCAATACCGGCAGCCGTAGTCTATCTCTACACTCTCACGCTGCTCTAAGTACGATTACACCTATTATTATATAACAACTCGGGCACATATTCTCATCAAGAAGATGCACAAACCTATTATCGGGGTAATGCAAACCTGAAAAGCCAATGGTGGAACGATTGCCGGATCACCACCTGCCTTGGAAAATCGACCTCGCCACCAGCCTCACCTTCTATGGTCGTAGGAAATATACGACAAGTTCGCTCAACACCAACGACTTCGTGTGGGATGCACGCCTGGTGAGGACTTTCATACACGACAGACTGATGATTGTGGTTGAGGGGTTCGACATCCTCAAACAGTTGAAACACGTGGAATACACACAGACAGAAAGCTATGTGAGCAGCAAACGCACCAATGTCATCCCGTCATACGCCATGGTGTGCGCCGTCTATCGCCTCAACTACAGCGGAAAGAAATACAAGCCAAGTCTGCATTGGTATTGACACCCTTGGACGGGGAATAGAGTTTTCTTGCAGGCATACCGCCACAAAAAGGAGGGAATCCTTGGGGAACTCACAGATATTCACTACTTTTGTCGGCACCTATCCATAAAGCAAAACCAAACCGACAAATGAAAACCAATCTCTTTTGCAAGACATTCATGGCATCTTTGTGCCTTGCCGCTTCAGTCGAATCCTACGGCAAAGACTATTATCTTGCTCCCGACGGAACGGGAAACGGAATGAGCATAGACAAACCTTTCGGTGACCCCATCAAGGCATTCGCAGCACTCAAGGCAGGCGATGTGCTTTGGGTTAGAGGCGGAACCTACAAGCTCTCGCAGACAATCAAGGTGAACCAGACGGGCACCGCCGACCAACGCATCTGCGTATTTGCCTATCCCGGTGACGAACGTCCCGTGTTCGACTTCTCCGGACAGCCCCGTTCCAATGCAACAGAAGCTTCCGCCTACCGCGGAATCATGCACAATATCGGTGCGAACTACTGGCACTATCGCGGACTGGACATCTGCAATGCTGCCGACAACGGAATGAAACTCGAAGGCAGTTACTGTGTAGTGGAACGCTGTAATTTCTACGGCAACCAGGACACAGGTCTGCAACAGGGATTCGGAAAAGACTCGAAAGGAAACAACACGCGCAACACGGAATATAAATACGGACGATACAATATCGTCGTGAACTGTGATGCCTATGACAACTATGATCCATGGACTAACGGCGGTAACGCTGACGGATTTGCCATCAAGTTGTATCCCAGTCCCGGCAACGAGTTTCACGGATGCCGGGCTTGGCACAACTCTGACGACGGATGGGACCTTTACTACACGGCATTCCCCATTGTGGTGGACAACTGCTGGTGCCTGAAGAACGGCTTTGACAAGGGTAACGCCAACGGATTCAAGATGGGCGGATGCAAACAAGGCGGCACTTCGATGGGCGCACACGTGTTCAAGAACTGCATCGCAGCCTGGCACGAGAAGAAAGGCTTTGACCAGAACCACCATCGAGAAGGCTCCTATCTCATCAACGACCTCTCGTTCTGCAACGGAGTGAACTATGGCTACAACATGGAAGCACCGGACGCTGGCAACTGGGTGCTGCGCAACTGCGTGG
Organism: Lachnospiraceae bacterium; assembly: GCA_963654295.1. Classification (GTDB taxonomy): domain Bacteria; phylum Bacteroidota; class Bacteroidia; order Bacteroidales; family Bacteroidaceae; genus Prevotella. Next base: position 6,394 of record CAVJZZ010000022.1, read on the forward strand.
GATTCGGCGGCGACCGCAACCACCAGTTCACCGTAGAACCCGACACCAAGGCGTGTACATGGACAGACATCGACAACGTAAATCCGCTCAACGATCGTTCCGGTGGCACAGGCTACAACAAGACCATCGCCGACTATACATCTGAATATGAAAACTTGAGCTACGAAACAGCCATCGGTCCACGACAAACCAACGGAGAACTGCCGCTGAAGTTCGGCAGACTCAAAGCCGGCAGCAAGTTTATCGACAAGGGAACCCCCATTACAGGTTTCAAGACCGTGGACTCACACAAGGATTACTATGCCTATTCAGACAATGCCCCACAAGACTGGAGTGTGACACTCAACATTCCTTATAACGGTGATGCCCCCGACTATGGTCCTTATGAATATCAAGGTGACGACAACGCCTATGACATCAGCAAGAACATGCCCAAAAACGACGGCACACTTGAAGACGTGACACCAGAACCCGATGATGGGAAAAACTGGCAGACAAACACGGTGGTGAACAACTACCTGTTTCAAGACGAAGAGATTGCCGACAGCGTAAAACAATTCATCACCGCAACATCCGAGTCTGAAAGACTGGGCGTATATCCCACCTATTACGGGAAGAACAGTACGGGCTATCCGGGCACAGCCGGTGACAAATATACAGCCACATGGGGAGCCTATCTCATCCCCAAAGAGAGCTGGGTTGAATTCACGTTACCTTCACTGGCTGAGTTCAAAAGCACCATCTACTGCACAGGAAACAGAACGCTCAAAGTGGATTGGCACTATGCAGACAATTCCGCATCGGGCAGCAAGAGCACAGATTACAAGACCGGCACTTCTTCTGCTGACATTGCCGCCATGGTGGGAACGGTAGAAAAGAAGCCCATTGTCATCACGCTGACCAACACCAAGGGTGGCGACTTGTATCTGACTGACCTCACTCTCGGCATCTATGAAGAAGTAGACGAAGACGGCAACGTCATTACAGGCATCAACCATGCGAAGAACGGTAAGGTGCACACACTCTACCAGACCGACAACGGGCTCATTGTCTATGGCGACATTGCCTCGTTACGGATTCTTTCCACAGACGGCAAGACACTCGCGCAGTCTGAACAATCGCAGTTTGTCAACACTTCAGCTCTTCCCCACGGCACTTATCTCGTCGCCATCAAAGACAAGTACGGTCGTCTGAGCATACAGAAATTCGTAAGAAAGTAACACTCAAAACTGATATATGTCTACAAGAATCAAAATCACAACGACCGAGGGCGACATCACCGTACGCCTCTATGACGAGACTCCAAAGCACCGAGACAACTTCGTAAAGCTGGCTCGCGAGGGCTACTACAACGGCACGCTCTTTCACCGCGTCATCAAAGACTTCATGATACAGGGCGGTGACCCTGACAGCAAAGGTGCCCCATTCGGCAAGAACCTCGGCACTGGAGGTCCAGACTATACCATACCGGCAGAATTTGTCTATCCACAACTGTTCCACAAACGCGGTGCGCTTTCTGCCGCCCGACTGGGCGATGAGGTGAACCCTAACCGTGAAAGCAGTGGTAGCCAGTTCTACATCGTGTGGGGAAAAACCTACAAGCCACAGGAACTGAAACAGATGGAACGGCAAATGGGCATGCAACAAGAACAGCAAGTGTTCAACCAACTGGTGGCAGAACACAGACAGGAAATTCTCGACTTGCGCAAAAGCCGCAACCGCGAGGGTTTGCAGGCACTGCAAGACCAACTGGTAGACGAGACAAAGGCAAAGTGCAAAGAACTAGGGAAGCCGCAGTTTACCACCGAACAGACAGAAGCATATACACAAACAGGCGGAACACCATTTCTCGATAACCAATACACCGTGTTTGGAGAAGTAGAACAGGGACTCGATATCGTGGAGAAAATACAAGCGTGCGAGACACTCGCCAACGACCGCCCCAAACAAGACGTGGTGATGCAAAGCGTCACCGTCATCGAATAAAACAGAAAACCGTCTGCCGTGAGAGATTTACTCCACACAAGGCAGACGGTTTTCTGTTTATCTTTCCTTCCAGCAGACTATTCCTTGCGCAATAATCCATGAATGATTCGTGCAGCATTATCGGGAGCAACCTCGTCACCAAGCCTCTGGCGCACCTCTGCATAGCCACTGAGCATATTCTCACGCCCTTCACCGCCAGGCAGCAGACGTGAAAGCTCATCATTAATATTGGCCACGCTGAACGTTTCTGCCACCAATTCGGGCACCACGTCACGGTCAGCGATGAGATTGACAAGCGAGATATAGCGCACCTGAAGGAACTTTCTGCGCAAGAAACCAATCAGACGCGGTAATGGAGTCTCGTAGCACACCACCTGCGGGACATCAAAAAGTGCCGTTTCAAGCGTCGCTGTGCCGCTGGTAACAAGTGCTGCCGTAGCATGAGAAAGCAAGGCATAGGTGTCGTTGTCAACCCACTTTACCCCTGTATTCTTCAAGAAATCAGCATAATAGTCGCGGTCAATGCCCGGTGCACCGGCAAGCACTAACTGATAGTCCGTATAATGGGAGCCAGCAGCAATCATCGCAGGAAGATTGTCTTTGATTTCTTGCTTGCGACTACCTGCCAACAGCGCTATAATAGGACGATTGTCCAACCCTTGCCGCTGGCAAAAAGCCTTGAAACTTTCATGATACTTCAAGCGAAAAGAGCGCACCTCATCAGCCGTTGGATTACCCACATAGTGGATGGGATAATGATGCTTGACCTCAAAGAAAGGAATCTCGAAAGGCAAGATGGAGAATAGTTGGTCCACATCGCGCTTAATGTTCTTGATGCGGTATTCCTTCCACGCCCAAATCTTTGGCGAGATATAATAATAGACCGGAATGTCCGTATGTCTATGTATGAATTTAGCGATATCCAAGTTAAATCCAGGATAGTCCACGAGTATGACCACATCGGGTGACCATTCCACGATGTCACGCTTGCAGAACGCCATATTCCGGAAGATGGTGCGCAAATGAAGCAACACGGGCACAAAGCCCATGTAGGCGAGGTCGCGATAGTGACGCACACGCACACCGCCGACCTCAGACATCAAGTCGCCGCCGAAAAAGCGGAAATCGGCTTCTGGGTCGGTTCCGCGCAAGGCACGCATCAAATGTGACGCATGCAAATCACCAGAGGCTTCACCGGCAATGAGATAGTATTTCATGACGCAATCAGAAGTTCCAACGATTCAGTTTTTCCATCATTTCATAGGCTGTCACATCTATGGTAGTAGGCGTTATCGCCACATAACCATGAGTGAGAGCCCAGTTGTCGGTATCATCGGAAGTTGGTTCGTCATTGGTATAAGAACCTGTCATCCAAAAATAGTCATAGCCGTTGGGATGTCTGCGTTTCTCCACCTCATTGCCCCACGTGCCATGCGCCATCCTACAAATCTTTACGCCCTTGAATGAAGGGAGTTTCGGGAAATTAACATTCAAGCACACGCCCTTGGGAAGCCGCTCCTCAAGCACCTTCATCACGATCTTTCGTACATAGGGACGTAGCGGTTCGAAATCCGCATCAGCACTATGGTCACATATAGAAAACGCCACCGAAGGAATATACTTCATGCATCCTTCGAGGGTCACACCCATCGTGCCCGAATAATGAGAATTGACAGAAGCATTGTCTCCATGGTTGATGCCGCCGATGACAAGATCGGGCTTACAATCGCAGCAGAACTGGTCGAGAGCAATCTTCACGCAGTCTACAGGCGTGCCGGTGCAAGACCAGACCTCCACCCCTTCGATATCCTTCCGGCGTTTGAGCCGGAGCGGTTCTGTGGCAGAGAATGCGCATGAAAAGCCACTGCGTGCACTTTCCGGAGCAACCACCAAAACTCTTCCCAAATCTTTCACCATATCAACAAGCGAACGGATACCCTTAGAATGGTAGCCGTCATCGTTGGAAATCAAAATAAAAGGTTTTCCGTTTGTCATGTCCTTTACTTAATAAAATAGGTCTACAAAAGTACGAAAAAAAGTTTAATCGCTCGCTGTTTCGCATAAAATATGTATCTTTGCAAACAACTATTTCCTCAAGTCAAGAAATTAGGAAGACATATACAATGGGAAAAATCATCGCAATAGCCAACCAGAAGGGCGGCGTGGGAAAGACTACGACTTCCATCAATTTGGCCGCCTCGCTCGCCACGCTCGAAAAGAGCGTACTCGTGGTCGACGCTGACCCTCAGGCCAACGCATCGAGCGGACTCGGCGTAGACGTGAAAAACGTGGACTGTTCCCTCTATGAATGCATCATTGACCATGCTGATGTGCGGGACGCCATCTATACCACAGACATCGACGGACTCGACATCATACCAAGCCATATTGACTTGGTTGGTGCAGAGATTGAAATGATAAACCTGCAGAACCGTGAGGTTGTCATCAAGAATCTGTTGGACAGCATCAAGGAAGAATACGACTACATTCTGATTGACTGTTCACCGTCACTCGGTCTCATCACCGTCAACTCGCTCACAGCTGCCGATTCTGTCATCATCCCCGTGCAATGTGAATATTTTGCATTGGAAGGTATCAGCAAGTTGCTCAACACCATCAAAATTGTTAAAAGCAAGCTGAACCCGAAATTGGAGATTGAAGGTTTTCTGCTCACCATGTATGACAGCCGCCTGAAACTTGCAAACCAAATTTATGACGAGGTGAAACGCCACTTCCAGGAGTTGGTGTTCAAGACCGTTATCCAGCGCAATGTGAAACTCAGCGAAAGTCCAAGTCATGGACTGCCCGTCATCCTCTACGATGCCGACTCAACCGGTTCGAAGAACCACTTGCGCCTGGCTAAGGAAATCATTAACAAGAACAGTTGAAAAGAACCCAAACGAAAGGACAACAAGAAGAATGGCAGTACACAAGAAATACAATGCCCTCGGCAGAGGTTTGGACGCCCTCATCTCTACAGAGAGCGTGAGAACAGGTGGCAGTTCGACCATCAACGAGATAGCCATCGACCAGATAGAACCGAACCCCAACCAGCCCCGGCGTGAGTTTGACGAGGAAGCATTGGCAGAACTGGCCACCAGCATCCGCGAAATCGGCATCATACAGCCCATCACCCTCAGACAGGTAGCAGACAACAAGTTCCAGATCATTGCAGGCGAACGCCGCTGGCGCGCATCGCAATTGGCTGGGCTGAGAGCCGTGCCTGCCTACATACGCACCATCAAGGACGAGAATGTCATGGAAATGGCTCTCGTGGAAAACATACAGCGCGAAGATCTCAACGCCATAGAAATAGCCCTTGCCTATGAGCATCTGCTCGAAAACACGGGTATGACCCAGGAAAAAGTGTCAGAGCGCGTGGGCAAAAGCCGCACTGCAATTACGAACTACCTCCGGTTGCTCAAGTTGCCTGCACAAGTGCAAATGGCCCTTCAGAAGAAAGAAATAGACATGGGACATGCACGCGCCTTGTTGTCACTCGACAGTCCGTCACTGCAAATCAAACTTTTCAAGGAAATTCAGAAAAACGGATACTCGGTGCGCAAGGTTGAAGAAATGGTGCAGCAACTCAATAGCGGCGACGATATCCAAACCGCCAAGAAGAAGATAGAGGCCAAGACCAAGCTTCCTGAAGAATTCAACGTGCTGAAAGAACGGCTCGGCAAATTCCTCAACACCAAGATACAAATGACTTGTTCACTCAAAGGCAAGGGGAAAATCACCATTCCTTTCGCCAACGAGGAAGAACTGGAACACATTATGGCTGCGTTCGACAAAATGAAAGAACAATAAGCAGACAAGATGCACATGAGTTTTACTACAGTTCGCTTGGCTTTCACCACAATACTGACCCTATGCAACATGGGGGCACAGGCGCAAGGCTCGCTCACGGGCATAGACTCGACAAGCCTTCCTAAAACATCCATGCAACTTGAGATGAAAGAAGGCAAGGAGACAAGCATTGCCGATTCTCTCGCCAAACTGGATGCGGAAGAGGAGAATGCCCTGGAAAGCAAGAGCATTGTTGTGAAAAAGACTAAGTCCGTACGCCAGAAACGCGACTGGAAGACATGGGCACCAGACCCCAAGCGCGCCATGTGGCTTGCTTTGGTATTGCCTGGAGCCGGACAAATATACAACCGCAAATATTGGAAACTCCCCATTGTCTATGGAGGTTTCGTGGGATGTATCTATGCCATGCAGTGGAACAACCAAATGTTTCACGATTACTCACAGGCATACATCGACATCATGGACAGCGACCCCAACACACAGAGTTATAACCAATTTCTGCATTTGGGGAACAAGATTACTGCTGAAAATGAAGAACGGTATAAAAGTCTCTTCAAGCGACGCAAAGACTATTATCGCAGATACCGAGACATGAGCTTTTTCTGTCTGATAGGTGTCTATGCCCTTTCTGTAATCGACGCCTACGTAGATGCATCACTCTCGCAATTCGACATATCGAAAGACCTGTCTATGCGTGTAGTTCCAGAAGTGCTCAACGACAAGTCGCTGTCAGCGGCAAGGAACCCGCTGAAATCATCAGCAGTGGGTATACAGTGTAGTCTCAACTTCTAATGTTCCCCCCCCCACAAACTCAAAATCAAAGAAAGACAGAAACAACAGTATGAAAACAAGAAACATCATATTTTCCGCATTACTGCTATTCGCAGGACACAACACGCTCTCTGCCCAGAACTATGATGACGGGACTATCACCGTGACCAATGCCAAGGGAGAGGAAGAAGAAATAGACGTGCCTGAATCCATGACCTACGAAATAGACAGTTTGCTTAAGCTCTATAATGCAAGAACCTATCTAAAGCCCGACACCACGCACCATATGCGCGACGTGAATCCGGTATTCGAGACAGACGTGTATAAAGACAGACTGAAGCGTCTGCCTACAGTCATCGAGATGCCCTATAATAACGTGGTACAGAAATTCATTGACTTGTATAGTGGCAAACGCCGTCGCAGTGTAAGCTTCATGCTCGGTGCGTCAAACTTCTACATGCCCATTTTCGAGCAGGCACTCGAAACCTACGACATGCCGCTCGAACTGAAATACCTTCCAGTCATTGAGTCCGGATTAAACCCTAAAGCTGTATCACGCGTGGGTGCCTCAGGATTGTGGCAGTTCATGCTCGCTACAGGAAAACGCTATGGGTTGAAAGTCAACACGCTCATCGACGAACGTCGCGACCCCGTCAAGGCTTCATATGCAGCAGCCCAGTATCTGAAAGACCTCTACAAGATTTTTGGCGACTGGAATCTCGTCATCGCTGCCTACAACTGCGGACCAGATAAAATCAACAAAGCCATACACCGCGCCAACAGCAAAGACTACTGGCAAATATACCCTTATCTGCCAGAAGAGACCCGTGGTTATGTGCCAGCTTTTATCGCAGCCAACTATATCATGAATTATTACTGTGAGCACAATATCAGCCCCATGCTCACAGACTTACCCGTAAAGACAGACACTGTAATGGTGAACCGCGATATCCATTTCCAGCAGATAGCACAAGTGCTTGATATGGATATTGACCAAATCAGAGAGCTGAATCCACAATACAGACGCGACATTGTGAACGGATCATCAGGTCCTTCCGACCTGCGCTTGCCGTGCAACTATATCAACGCATTCATAGACAAGGAAGACTCCATCTACAATTATAAGGAAGACGAACTGCTCAGCAAGCGAGCCGAAGTGGTTGTAAACAACGACCAACCGACTTATAGACGCAGCACTGGCAGCAGAAGCTCTGGAAAATCAAGCAGCAGGAACGCCAGCCGCAAGAGCAAGAAGTCTAAAAAAGGCAAGAGCGGCGGCAAAAGCATTACAATCAAGCAAGGTGATACGCTCTCACAAATAGCACAACGTAATGGAACAACTGTGAAAAAGCTCAAGCAGCTTAACAATATCAGTGGTTCAAACATCCGTGCAGGCAAGAAAATTCGCGTGAAATAACGGATTGCATCCTTACAAAGCAAAACAGGCATACAATAATATATAGAGGAGACACAACCTATGGAACAACAGACAGACAACACGTCAAATATGTCCGATGAAAAAATGGTCAACGATGCGTTCCAACATCTACTTGACACCTATCTTTCATCACGCCACCGCAAGAAAGTAGACCTCATTACCAAGGCTTTCAACTTCGCGAAACAAGCCCACAAGGGGGTGCGGCGTCTGTCTGGCGAGCCTTATATTATGCACCCAATTGCCGTAGCCCAAATCGCATGCGAGGAAATAGGGCTGGGATCTACTTCTATATGCGCCGCCCTTTTGCACGACGTCGTGGAAGACACAGACTATACCGTGGAAGACATTTCCAATATCTTCGGTTCAAAGATTGCACAAATCGTAGACGGACTGACCAAAATCAGCGGAGGAATCTTTGGAGACAAGGCTTCGGCACAAGCAGAAAATTTCAAAAAGCTGTTGCTTACCATGAGCGATGACATCCGCGTCATACTCATCAAGATATGCGACAGACTGCATAATATGCGCACCCTGGCCAGCCAACCAGCAAACAAGCAATACAAGATTGCCGGAGAAACGCTCTACATCTATGCCCCTCTCGCCAACAGACTGGGTCTCAACAAAATAAAGACAGAGCTTGAAGACCTCAGTTTCCGTTACGAACATCCCGATCAATATGAAAAAATAGAAGCAAAGCTCCGCTCTACAGAAGAATCACGAGACACGCTATTCAAGCTCTTCACTGACCCCATACGCGAAATACTTGACGACATGGGGTTGAAATACGAAATCAAAGCACGTGTAAAAAGTCCTTTTTCCATCTGGAACAAGATGCAAACCAAGCATGTCACCTTTGAAGAGATTTATGATATTCTTGCCGTCCGCATTATCTTTACTCCTCACGAACGGGACAACGAAATCAATGAATGTTTCCAGATTTATGTAGCGCTCAACAAGATATACAAGTCACACCCAGACCGGTTGCGCGACTGGCTCAACCAGCCTAAAGCCAATGGATATCAGGCACTGCACGTCACACTGATGAGCAAACAAGGCCGCTGGATAGAAGTTCAGATCCGTTCTGACCGTATGGATGAGGTGGCAGAAAAGGGATTTGCAGCTCATTGGAAATACAAAGAAGGGGGAGAAATTACTGAAGATGAAGGCGATCTTGACGATTGGCTGCGGACCATCAAGGAAATCCTTGACGATCCACAACCCGATGCCATGGATTTTCTTGATGCCATCAAACTCAACCTCTTCGCCTCCGAGATATTTGTATTCACGCCCAAGGGAGAAATCCGGACGATGCCGGCAGGTTGTACAGCACTCGATTTTGCTTTTCAGATACACACGTTCATTGGCAGCCATTGCATCGGAGCCAAGGTGAACCATAAACTGGTGCCGCTAAGCCACAAACTGCAAAGCGGTGACCAGGTTGAGATTCTCACCTCAAAAGCCCAGCATGTACAACCCGCATGGATCAATTTCGTGTCCACAGCCAAGGCAAAAGCCAAGATACAAGCCATATTACGACGTGACAGTAGGGATATACAAAAACAGGGAGAACAGATCTTGTCGAAATGGGCGACCATGCACGAGATAGAAATGGACGGCAATCTTATCGACAAGTTATGTGAACTGCACGACATACAAAAGCACGAGAACTTCTATCTCGCACTTGGCAACAAGACCATTATATTGAATGATCATGACTTCAATGAACTGAAAGAAAAGAAGACAAAAACAGGAGCCACTTCCAATTGGCTCAAATTTGTGCCATTCATCGGGCACAAGAACGAGACGAAAGAGTCTGAAAAGAAAAACAATCAAAGCAACAACAAAGAAGAAACTTCCAATACGCTGTTTGTTGTCGGTAAAGAGTTCAATAAGAAGAAGTCCATTTACATCAACGAAAAGAATATAGGGCAATACAAATTCCCCAACTGTTGCCATCCCATACCCGGCGATGACATATTGGGATATATCGACAACAAGAACCACATCGAGATACACAAGCGTTCCTGCCACGTGGCTGCCAAGTTGAAAACAAGCTTTGGCAACCGCATTATAGACGCAAAATGGGATATGCACAAACAACTTTTCTTCGATGCAACCATAGAAATCAGAGGCATCGACAGAAAAGGTCTTCTCATGGATGTGGCGAAAGTCATATCAGACGAGCTTGACCTCAACATCAAAAAGGTTACCATATCAACTGAAGACGGCATCTTTGACGGTCTCATTGAACTGAGAGTACATGACAGAGACGATGTAAGGACAATTATGGAAAAGCTGAAAGGTGTCAATGACCTACAGGAAGTGCTGCAAATTATGTAAACATAAGTCTAAAGACATAAACAATATATTATACATGAAAAGAATTCTCTTTCTCCTAACAAGCATGTTGGCATTCACCAGTCTGTATTCAGCCAACAAGTATGACAATCCAGACACCATCGTGGTAGCCCGTGATGGCACTGGAGAATTCCGCACCATTGACGAAGCCATAGAAGTATGCCGTGCTTTTATGGAATACCAAAAGGTGATCTATATAAAAAAAGGTGTATACAAGGAGAAACTTATCATCCCGTCATGGCTCACCAATATCACCCTCTGTGGTGAAGACCGTGACCAGACCATCATCACATACGACGACCACGCCAATATCCGAATGGCAGGAACAGAACGCAAGATGGGTACTTTCCGCACATACACGCTCAAAGTGGAAGGATACAACATCACTGTAAAGAATATCACCCTTGAGAACAATGCAGAAAAATTAGGACAGGCTGTATGCCTGCACACCGAGGGAGACAACCTCACATTTGAGAACTGCCGCATTCTCGGCAACCAAGACACCATCTATACAGGAACTCCCGGCACACATTGCTACTTCCATAATTGCTACATTGAAGGCACGACAGACTTTATCTTCGGTCCGTCGGTGGCATGGTTTGAAAACTGCGAATTGCACAGCAAAGCCAATAGCTATATCACTGCAGCTTCCACGCCCAAAGGACAAGCATTCGGCTACGTATTCAACCACTGCAAACTAACCGCAGCCCCCGATATAGATAAGGTATACTTAGGTCGTCCGTGGCGTCCATACGCCCATACACTGTTCATGAATTGTGAGATGGGCAGCCATATACGCCCTACCGGATGGGACAACTGGAGAAACAAGGAAAATGAAAAGACTGTCCGTTACGAAGAATACAACAATACAGGAGCAGGCGCTTCCACCAAACAACGTGCCACTTGGACGCGGCAACTCACAAAGAAAGAAGCGGCACAAATTACGAAAGAAAAGGTTTTAGGAAAGTAATACCATCTAAAACATATGCGGTCGATGGCGAGGTGCAAATGCTACACCAACCCATCGACCATTTTTTTCAGGTCTTTCAATTGGTTGCGCACCGAGATAAGCGTTTCAAGCACATGCGAACTCTTGTCTGCACCGGTGCGGTTTCCACTAATATATTTACGTGCTGCCGCGATTTTCAAACCGCGCACCTTGACAAGATTATATATCATCTTGGCCTGTTCAATATCCTTATCAGAATATTGCCTAACCTTATTGGCACCTGTTTTCGGTTTCAGGTAAGGAAACTCCCGTTCCCAGAATCGCAGAGTAGACTCCGATACCCCCACCATTTGCGACACTTCCTTGATTGTATAATACAACTTCAGATTCTTGTCCGTATTCAATGCCATAATCACACCTTTTTATTAATCTACTATTAAATAATTTGCAAAAATAATGAAAACAAAGTATCTTTGCAAAACTTTTATAGAGAAAATATAATCAAAGCACAAAATAGACATGATGACAGCAAACGAAATCCGCGACTCCTACAAGAAATTCTTTGAGTCGAAAGGACATACCATCGTACCATCAGCTCCTATGGTTATCAAGGACGACCCCACGTTGATGTTTACCAATGCGGGAATGAACCAATGGAAAGACATCATCCTCGGCACACGTGACCCAGAGCCGCGTCGCCGTACGGACTCTCAGAAGTGCTTGCGTGTAAGCGGTAAGCACAACGATCTTGAAGAGGTGGGACACGACACATACCATCACACCATGTTCGAGATGCTCGGAAACTGGAGTTTTGGTGACTACTTCAAGGAAGGGGCTATCGACTACGCATGGGAATATCTTGTTGACGTGTTGCACCTCAACCCGGAAGACCTTTACGTCACTGTGTTCGAAGGTTCTAAGGAAGAAGGCTTGTCCCGCGATGACGAGGCTGCATCATATTGGGCAAAGCACGTGCCTGCCGACCACATTATCAACGGCAACAAGCATGACAATTTCTGGGAGATGGGCGACACAGGTCCTTGTGGTCCTTGTTCTGAAATCCATCTTGACTCACGCACACCCGAAGAAAAGGCGAAGACTCCCGGACGCGAACTGGTCAACAAAGACGATCCGCAAGTCATCGAAATATGGAACATCGTGTTCATGCAGTTCAACCGCAAGGCAGACGGTTCACTTGAGCCTCTGTCGATGAACGTAATCGATACAGGTATGGGATTCGAGCGTTTGGTACGAGCCCTTCAAGACAAACATTCCAACTACGACACAGACATCTTCCAGCCTATTATCAAAGAGATATGTAAAATTTCCGGCATGGAATATGGTAAAGACGAAAAGACCGATGTGGCCATGCGCGTTTGTGCAGACCACCTCCGTGCAGTAGCATTCTCCATTGCCGACGGTCAGTTGCCAAGCAATGCTAAAGCCGGTTACGTAATCCGCCGAATCCTTCGCCGCGCCGTACGCTACGCCTATACCTTCCTCGGACAGAAAGAAGCTTTCATGTACAAGCTCGTCGCCGTTCTTGTGCGAGAAATGGGCGAAGCCTATCCTGAGCTCAAGGCACAACAGGAACTGATCAGCCGCGTGATGAAAGAAGAAGAAGACTCTTTCCTCCGCACGCTTGAGAAAGGTATCAACATGCTCTCCACTGCTATGGAAGAACTTCGTACACAAGGCAAGGACACTCTTGATGGTATCCAGGCATTCCGCCTTTTTGACACGTTCGGATTCCCGCTCGACTTGACAGAACTCATCTGCCGTGAAAATGGTTTCTCTGTAGACGAGAAGCAGTTTGACGAAGAGATGCAGAAGCAGAAAGAACGCGCACGTAACGCTGCACAGGTGGAAAACAGCGATTGGGTTACACTCCGTGAAGGCGAGCAGCAGTTCGTGGGATATGACCATACGGAATATGAATGCCATATACTTCGCTATCGCAAAGTGACACAGAAGAAAAACGTATTCTTCGAGATCGTACTTGACTACACGCCGTTCTATGGCGAGATGGGCGGTCAGGTAGGTGACACGGGCGTGCTCGTAAGCGAAAACGAAACCATTGACATCATCGACACCAAGCGTGAGAACAACCTGAGCATCCATATCGTGAAGAAATTGCCCGAGCATCCTGAGGCTGACTTCATGGCCTGCGTAGACACAGACAAACGCGATGCCAGCGCAGCAAACCATACAGCTACCCACTTGCTCGACTATGCTTTGAAGCAAGTGTTGGGTGACCACGTAGAGCAGAAAGGTTCATTTGTTTCCGCCGATACCCTGCGTTTCGACTTCTCGCACTTCCAGAAAGTGACCGACGAAGAACTGCGACAAGTAGAACGCCTGGTCAACGAGATGATTCGTGCAGACTACCCACTCGACGAACACCGCGACACACCGATTGAAGACGCCAAGAAGCTCGGTGCCGTAGCCCTCTTTGGCGAGAAATACGGCGACAAAGTACGCGTTGTCCGCTTCGGTCCTTCAGCAGAGTTCTGTGGCGGCATCCATGCCAAGAGCACTGGCCGCATCGGAATGCTCAAGATAGTAAGCGAAAGCAGTGTTGCCGCCGGCATCCGCCGTATCGAGGCTTTGACGGGAAAGCAATGCGAGGAAGCACTCTACACATTGGAAGATACTGTGCGTGCTATCCGCGACTTGTTCAACAATGCCAAGGACTTGAAGGGCGTCATCGCCAAGTATATCGACGAGCACGAGAACATGAAGAAGAGCATAGAGCAGTTCCAGGCCCAAGCTGTGGAGCGCACCAAGAACACGTTGCTGGAAAAGAAACAGAACGTGAATGGCGTCGAAGTCATCAAAGCCGTGCTCCCCATCGAACCGCAAGCTGCCAAGGATTTGGTGTTCAAACTCCGTGAGGCTATTCCCGAGAACCTGCTTGTCGTCATCGGAAGCAACGCCCACCAAAAGCCACTGCTCAGTGTGATGATCAGCGACGACCTCGTGAAAGACCATCAGCTTAACGCCGGACAGATGGTGCGTGAAGCCGCCAAGCTGATTCAGGGTGGCGGAGGCGGACAGCCCCATTATGCATCTGCAGGCGGCAAGAATGTCGATGGACTCTCCGCTGCTGTAGACAAGGTTATCGAACTTGCCAAACTGTAAACTCATAAACAGAGATATTCTCTGCGAGTACACTCTACAAGAAAAGCCGTATACTTCTGCTCCAACCGAGCATTGAAGTATACGGCTTTTCTCTTTCCCATTCTTTATACCTTTTATTATCTTTATTTCTGCCTTAAATAACATTTTACTAATAAAACAAGCACAAAAGCAAGCAATATGATACAAATATGGCGTGTTTATGGTCTATTTGCAATATCGTACATGATTACATATAACACAATGCTATATATATACTAAATATCGTGACATATTGATTAACTTTGCACAGAAAATATAACAGAAAGATTGTTTAGAATAGGATTTACAAACCAAATGCGTTAAGTTATGGAAGAAAACAAATTGGTACGAGTATTGGGATTAAAGGAATCCGTGAGCATGACCATAGGTACAGTGGTCGGAGTAGGATTGTTTACATGTGGTTCATCCCAAATTGGTTTAGTAGGGCCGTGGATTATCGGATTCACATTTTTGGCATTACTTGTGTCTGTATGGCCCTGTTTGATTTATGGAGAAATGTCGGCAGCCCTGCCAGAAGCTGGCGGTACATATAATTTCGCCAAGCGTGGTTTGAATCGCCTTTGGGCCAACATGGCAGGATGGCACTATATCATATCTGTAGTGGCCATCGGAGCAGGAGAAACATTGGCTTTCTCCAATTATTTCACCATTTTGTTGGGTGCGTTCGGCATTGACATTTCATGGATCGACCCACGCATTATCGCATGCATACTCGTCGGTGTGTTCCTTGTGCTCAACTATTTTGGTATCGAGCAGTCAGGTAAAGCCCAGACCGCGTTCATATTCTTCTTCTGGGCATGTTCCATTTGCTGGTTCATGTACATGATTCCAAAGATACATCTGGAATACTTCGGAGGTTTCGGAATGGACAAATTGCCTCCCTTCAACGAGATGATGTACATTTTCGGACTCGTGTGGTGGTGCTACACAGGTTTTGAGACATGTGTTTCCGTTGGAGGCGAAACCAAGTTCCCGCAATATACATTGCCACGTGCGCTCAAGATTTCCGTATTCCTTGTGTTTGCCGTCAACGCCTTGTTCCAGTGGTTCCTGGTAGGTCTTGTTTCCCACAACTTCTACGGACTGCTTGCCACCGCAGCTGCTCCATACGCAGAAGGACTTCAGGCAGTAGGTCTTGTAGGAATGCCTATCATCCTGCTCTGTGTAGCCATCGCCTTCGGTGGAGACTTGAGCACCATCAACCCAGGCATTGCTGCTCCGGCACGCTACATCTATACCATGGCACTCGACCACAGTCTGCCATCAGCATTGGGCAAGGTTCACCCCAAATACAAAACTCCCCACAATGCCATTTTCCTGGTCGGCATCATCAATTTCATCTTGATTGCCACGGGATCCATCGACTATATCGCGTCGGTTTCACTCATCTCTCTTGCCGTGTGCTACATGATAGGATGCCTCGCTTACATGGGTCTACGCCGCAGATATCCCAACTTGCACCGTCCATACAAGGCTCCATATGGCGTGATTGGTTGCTATGTGACTATCATCATCTACACCTTTATGCTCTTCTACGCTGACAAGATAGCCCTCTATACGGCTGGTGTATTAAGTGTTGTCTGTGCGGTATTCTGGTACTTCTACACAAACCACAAGGAGCAGAAGATGCTTTCACTTGAAGAAGAAATCGGTGAAGTGGCAGAGCCTACTGCCGAAGAAAAGATGAAGATGGACCACGAATATGCCATTTGGAAATGGGGAACCATCATTGTCACCGTCATAGCCTTGGGCATCTATATCATACCTATGCTCTTTTAGATAGGAGAATGACACATGTATAAAATCAATTTAGGAAATATCACCTATACTTTCACCGACCTCAAGGACCTCATGGCCAAAGCCACGCCCTTGAGGTCGGGTGATGAGTTGGCAGGCATCGCTGCCCGCACACAAGAAGAGCACGTCGCCGCCCAGCTGTGCCTTGCCGATGTGCCGTTGAAACGTTTTTTGGAAGAACCGCTTATACCTTATGAAGATGACGAGGTGACGCGTCTCATCATTGACACGCACGACACACAGGCGTTCCAACCGATATCGCATCTCACAGTGGGCGAGTTCCGCAACTGGATACTCAGCGACAACGCGTCAACCGAAGTTCTATCGGCAGTTGCACCAGGCATCACTCCGGAGATGGCTGCAGCGGTCAGCAAACTGATGCGCAATCAAGATTTATTGTTGGGAGCGAAGAAGTGTCGCGTGGTGACACGCTTCCGCGATACCATCGGATTGCCCGACCGTTTGTCGGTAAGACTCCAGCCAAACAACCCTACAGACGACCTCAAAGGTATTGCAGCCAGCACAATCGATGGACTCATCTACGGCAGCGGTGATGCGGTGATAGGCATCAACCCTGCCAGCGACTCCGTGCCTGTATTGAAAGAGCTGAACATGATGCTCGACGAGATTATACAGCACTATCAGATTCCCACACAGAGTTGTGTGCTCACCCACATCACCACCGGCATTGAGCTCATCGAAGACGGTGCACCTGTAGACCTCTTGTTCCAAAGCATTGCCGGAACAGAAAAGGCGAATGCCGGGTTCGGCATCAACTTGAAGATTCTCGACGAGGGATACGATGCCGTGCGTTCGCTGCATAGGGGAACAATCGGCGACAACTGCATGTATTTCGAGACGGGACAAGGTTCGGCACTGTCGTCAGACGCCAACTTCGGCGTGGACGAACAGACATGCGAGGCAAGATGCTACGCCGTGGCACGCCGCTATAAGCCCCTACTTGTCAACACCGTAGTAGGGTTCATCGGTCCAGAATACCTGTATGACGGCAAACAGATTACGAGAGCCGGACTTGAAGACCATTTCTGCGGCAAGTTGCTCGGACTGCCTATGGGCTGTGACATCTGCTACACCAACCATGCGGAAGCCGACCAAGACGACATGGACAACCTGCTTACGTTGCTCGTAGCAGGTGGCATCAACTACATCATGGGCATACCTGGAGCCGACGATATCATGCTAAACTACCAGAGCACCAGCTTCCATGATGCCCTATACGTGCGCAAGCTGTTGGGAAAGAAGCACGCACCCGAATTTGAACAGTGGCTGATGGACATGAAATTGGTAAACGATGCGGGCAACATACTGCCCGTGAAAGCAAGCCATCAATTATTGGGAATAGAAAAGATGGAGGCATTATATGAATGACATTTTGACTTTTCAGACAAAGGACTTTATCCAATACGACCCTTGGGCAGACCTCAAGCAGTTCACGGACGCCCGTATCGCCTTAGGCCGCACGGGATGTAGTCTGCTTACCAACGACTATCTGCAGTTTTCACTCGCCCATGCGCGAGCAAGAGACACCATATATATGCCTTTTGAGAGTGAGAAGGTGGCACACCAACTGGAACAGATGGGACTTGACACGTTGGAAGTGTCGAGTCGCGCTTCATCGAGAAGTGTGTTCCTGCGCCAACCCGACATGGGACGGCGGCTCAACGATGCCAGCCGTCAGAAGCTGAAAGACATGAACTATAAAGGTGCCGACGTGCTGCTCGTCATCGGAGACGGACTTTCTTCAAAGGCTGTGAACAAACAAGCAGTGCCTCTCATCTCGCGCTTTGTTCCGTATATGGAGGAGCTCGGACTTACGGTAGGACCTGTGGTGCTTGCCCACGAAAGCCGAGTTGCCTTAGGTGACGACATCGCCGAATTGATGCACTGCGGACTGGTAGCCATTTTGATTGGCGAGCGACCGGGACTTTCATCACCCGACAGTTTGGGTGTATACATCACCTACAAGCCTTTTGCAGGACGCCTTGAAAGCGAGCGCAACTGCATCAGCAATGTCAGACCAGAAGGTCTCAACTACGACCGCGCCGCATTCAAGATGGCATGGCTCGTAGAGGCTGCCTATGACATGGGTAAAACCGGCACTGCACTCAAAGACAAAAGCGATAATCCGCAATGCTACAGACTGCTCAAACCGCACGTGCAAAAGCACTTGGTGGTATAGTCGGAGATTTCTTCACACAGGCAAGAAAAGAGGATTAGGAATTTTGCCCCGACAGCCACAGCGGTTCAAGGGACAAAATTCCTTTGTAAAACTCTTCTCTACATATCATATCACGATGCTTCCAACATACAGGCTTGCATCAGATATACACAACAAACTCCCGCATTTCTCCAAATATAGAACTGCGGGAGTTTGTTGTATGTATTGGTCTATCGTCGAGACTTTATTTCATGCCGCAAGCCGGACACCAAGGCTTCAACTGCTTGAAGAAGTCGTTGCCCTTGTCATCCACAAGGATGAAGGCGGGGAAGTCTTCCACACGGATTTTCCAGATGGCTTCCATACCCAATTCAGGATATTCCACGCACTCGATACTCTTGATGCTACTCTGCGAAAGTACCGCTGCCACGCCACCGATGGTGCCGAGATAGAAACCGCCATGCTTCTGGCAAGCGTCTGTAACCACCTGTCCGCGGTTGCCCTTGGCAATCATCACGAGCGAACCGCCGTGGTCCTGGAACTCATCCACATAGGGGTCCATGCGGTTGGCTGTGGTCGGGCCCATCGAACCACAAGGATATCCTTCTGGAGTCTTTGCCGGTCCGGCATAGAGGATAGGATGATTTTTAAAGTATTCGGGCAGTTCTTCACCTGCATCGAGGCGGGCCTTCAACTTGGCGTGTGCGATGTCGCGTGCTACGATGATGGTGCCCTTCAGACTTATGCGCGTGCTTACGGGATATTTGGTCAACTCTTCGCGCACAGCATCAATGCCCTTATCAAGGTCTATCTCGATACCCTTTCCTCCTTCTCCCGGGTTGCGGTATTCTTCGGGAATCAATTCTGCCGGGTTCGAGTCAAGCTTTTCGAGCCAGATACCGTCTTTATTGATTTTCGCCTTGATATTGCGGTCTGCCGAGCAACTCACGCCCATGCCGATAGGACAGCTTGCACCGTGACGGGGCAGACGTACCACGCGGATGTCGTGGGCGAGATACTTGCCGCCAAACTGTGCACCGAGTCCGATCTTCTGTGCTTCCTTGAGCAGTTTCTCCTCCAGGTCGATATCACGGAAAGCCCGACCTGTCTCATCTCCCGTTGTGGGTAGTGAGTCGTAATACTTGATGCTGGCGAGCTTCACGGTGAGCAAGTTCTTCTCTGCACTCGTTCCGCCGATGACGAAAGCGATGTGATAGGGAGGACAAGCCGCCGTGCCGAGGCTCTTCATCTTCTCTACAAGGAACGGCAACAGCGTACCCTCGTTCTGGATTGTGGCCTTGGTCATGGGATAGAAATAGGTCTTGTTCGCCGATCCGCCGCCCTTTGCCACCATGACGAAGCGGTATTCATCGCCTTCCACAGCCTCGATGTCGATCTGGGCAGGCAGGTTGCAGCGCGTGTTCACCTCGTCATACATGGTGAGCGGTGCGTTCTGCGAATAGCGCAAGTTGTCCTGGGTATAGGTATTATAGACACCACGGCTCAGCGCCTCTTCGTCTTCAAAGTCTGTCCACACGCGCTGTCCTTTCTCGCCGTGAATAATCGCTGTACCTGTGTCCTGGCAGAAAGGCAGTACGCCCTTCACTGCTGTTTCTGCATTGCGCAGGAACTGGAGCGCCACATACTTGTCGTTCTCCGAAGCCTCGGGGTCTTCAAGAATCTTGGCTACCTGAAGGTTGTGCTCGCGACGGAGCATGAACTCCACGTCGTGGAATGCCTGCTGCGAAAGCAGTGTGAGTGCTTCGGGAGCCACTTTGAGGATCTGCTTGCCCTCAAACTCGCCCACAGACACGCCGTCTTTCGACAGGAGATAATACTCAGTAGTATCCTTGCCCATCTGAAACATGGGGGCATACTTGAAGTCTGGTGTTGTTGCCATAATGTTTTGCTGTTTTATATATAACCTTTAATGTTTTTCTGTCTGCTGAATGTAGGTGCAAAGTTACGGCAAAATGGAGACAATACAAAATAAAAGCGCGCTTGTTTTCATCTCAATCTGTCTGCCGCCATGGCCTTACCCGCAGCCCTGCCACCTCATCGCATCGCCAGTAGTGTTACATAAATGTTTCGCCACACGAAAAACCGAGGGAGTGCATGTCGTTTATGACATTTTTTCAGTAACTTTGCATCCGATTTCCGGCTATGCCGGCAGTAGCATACAAACATGAAAGAATGAACAAACAGGCTCCACACATCATCGACATCGACAACGTGTCGAAACGCTATGGCGAGAAGACCGCCCTTGGCGGCATCAACCTCTATGTGCGCAAGGGTGAGTTTATGACCATTCTCGGTCCTTCAGGCTGCGGCAAGACCACCCTGCTCCGGCTTCTGGCAGGTTTTGAGACCGCCACCAGCGGTGCCATTACCATCGGTGGAGAGGACGTGACCGATGTGCCTCCCTACCGTCGCCCTGTGAACACCGTGTTCCAGAAATATGCCCTCTTCCCCCACCTCAATGTGTTTGACAACATTGCTTTCGGTTTAAAGTTGAAAGGAATGGGCAAGGAAGAAATAGCCCGCAAGGTGAAAAACGCCATGAAAATGGTGGACATGAGCGACTATGAATACCGCGACACGGCTTCGCTCTCGGGCGGACAGCAGCAGCGTATCGCCATCGCGCGCGCCATTGTCAACGAACCCGAGGTGCTCCTGCTTGACGAACCCCTCGCCGCACTCGACCTGAAGATGCGCAAGGACATGCAGATAGAGCTCAAGGAGATGCACGAACGGTTGGGCATCACCTTCGTCTATGTGACCCACGATCAAGAAGAAGCGCTCACGCTGAGCGACACGATTGTGGTGATGAGCGCCGGAAAGATACAACAGATCGGCACGCCTACCGACATCTACAACGAGCCTGCCAATGCGTTCGTTGCCGACTTCATCGGCGAAAGCAACATCCTCAACGGCACGATGCTTGCCGACCACAAGGTATGTTTCTGCGGACACGACTTCAAGTGTGTGGATAGCGGGTTCGGCGAGCGGCAGCCTGTCGACGTGGTCATCCGCCCCGAAGACATCGAGGTGAGCGCCGACCCCACATGCGGACAGTTGCAGGGGCGCATCACATCGAGCATCTTCAAGGGTGTGCACTATGAGATGCGCGTAGAAAGCGGCAACTATGAGTTTGTCATCCAGAACTACAAGCACTTCGCCGTGGGGCAGGAAATCGGCATGAGCGTGCAACCCGAAGGCATCCACATCATGCGCAAGGAGCGCACAGAAAACCGCTTGCAAGGCGTGATGCGCGACCGCGACGTGGTGGAATTCCTCGGATGCGAGTTCCGGTGCCTACGCTCCGACTTCAAGGAGGGCGATGAAGTGATCGTCAAGATACCGTTCGACAGAATCGAACTGACCGACAACGAGGAAGACGGAACAATCAACGGCGACGTGAACTTCATCCTCTACAAGGGCGACCACTACCACCTCACCGTGGGCACCGACTGGGGCGAGAACCTCTATGTAGACACGCAAGACGTGTGGGAGAACAGCGACCACGTGGGCATCAAGATATCCCCCACCGCCATCTCGCTCGAAAAGGCGTAACACATCACCTATTTAAAGTCAACAAGCATTGAAAAACAACAAGATAAGAAGGCTCTTCTCCTCACGCAAGTCGTGGGCACTACCCTACGCCGTCTTTGCCATGGTCTTCGTGGTGTTGCCGTTGCTGCTCATCGTGGCGTATGCTTTCACCGACGAGAACGGGGCTTTCACCCTGCAAAACTTCCAGAAGTTCCTCGCCCACCCCGAGGCTGTCAACACGTTTATCTACTCCATCGGCATTGCCGTCATCAACACGGCAGCATGCATACTGCTGGGCTATCCGGCGGCATACATTCTCTCACAGATGAAATCGGGCTATGCACAGACCGTCATCATGCTCTTCATCTTGCCCATGTGGGTCAACATTCTGGTGCGCACCCTCGCCACCGTAGCACTGTTCGACTTCTTCGACCTTCCCTTGGGCGAGGGAGCGCTCATCTTCGGCATGGTCTACAACTTCATCCCCTTCATGATTTATCCCATCTACAACACCCTCTCCAAGATGGACCGCAGCTACATTGAGGCAGCCCAAGACCTCGGAGCCAACCCGTGGCAGGTGTTTTTCAAGACCATACTTCCACTCTCCATGCCCGGCGTGGCGAGCGGCATCCTCATGGTATTCATGCCCACCATATCCACGTTCGCCATATCCGAGTTGCTCACGCTCAACAACATCAAGCTCTTCGGAACCACCATCCAGGAAAACATCAACAACTCCATGTGGAACTACGGTGCCGCCCTGTCGCTCATCATGCTCTTCCTCATCGGAGCCACCACCCTCATCGCCTCTGACGACGGGCACGAAGAGAAAGGAGGCATCGTATGATACGCAAAGTTCTCTGCCAAGGCTACCTGTGGCTACTCCTCCTGCTGCTCTACTCACCCATCCTAATTATCGTCATCTGGTCGTTCACTGAAGCCAAGGTAATGGGCAATTGGACAGGGTTCTCCATGCAACTCTACAAGAACCTTTTTGTGCAGGGCACCCACCACTCACTGATGAACGCCCTGGTCAACACGCTCACCATCGCCCTCATCACCGCCACGGTGTCTACGCTACTGGGCAGCGTCTCCGCCATAGGTATCTACAACCTAAAGGGGAAAACTCGGAAAGCCATCAGTTTCGTCAACGAGATACCCATCCTCAACGGCGACATCATCATCGGCATCTCGCTCTTTCTGCTTTTCATCTCGTTGGGCATCCACCAAGGCTACACCACCGTAGTCCTCGCCCACATCACGTTTTGTGTGCCCTATGTCATCCTGAGTGTCATGCCGCGACTCAAACAGATGAACCCCAACCTCTATGAAGCCGCTCTCGACCTCGGTGCCACGCCCATGCAAGCCCTGCGCAAAGTGATTCTCCCGGAGATATGGCCCGGCATGGTTTCGGGTTTCATGCTCTCTATCACCTTGTCTATCGACGACTTTGCCGTGACCATCTTCACCATCGGCAACGAGGGGTTGGAGACCCTCTCCACCTTTATCTATGCCGATGCCCGCAAGGGCGGACTCACACCAGAGTTGCGTCCGCTCTCTGCCATCATCTTCGTCATCGTACTGGTCATGCTCATCATCATCAACCGACGCAGCGACCGAAAAGCGGAAGGAGGAACCAAGTAATGAACACCAACCACATGAAATACATCCGTATCCTGCCGTTCGTCTTCACGCTCTGCACCTTGCTGCTCACATCGTGCTACAACCAGGAACCGAGAGAACAGGTGCTCAAAGTCTACAACTGGGCTGACTATATCGACGAAGACGCCCTCGCCAAGTTTCCTGAATGGTATGAACAGCAGACCGGCGAGAAGATACGCGTGGTCTACCAGACCTTCGACATCAACGAGGTGATGCTCACCAAGATCGAACGCGGACATGAAGACTACGATGTGGTCTGTCCCTCGGAATACATCATCGAGCGCATGCTCCGCAAAAACCTGCTCTTGCCCATCGACACTTGCTACGGGAAGACACCCAATTATCTGCACAACGTGTCGCCCTACATACGCCATGAACTTGACAAAACGAGCAGTCAAGGGCGTTTGGCAGAACACTATGCCGTGGGCTACATGTGGGGAACGTGCGGCATCCTCTACAACAAAGCACGCGTGACACGCGATGAAGCCCTCACCTGGGGCACGCTCTGGAACCGCCGCTATGCCAAGCAGCTGCTCATGAAAGACAGCTACCGCGACTCCTATGGCACCGCCCTCATCTGGGCACACCGCAAGCAGTTGGCAGAAGGGACGCTGACAGTAGACCAGCTGATGAACGACTACTCGCCTGCATCCGTGCGCATCGTGGAGCGTGAGTTGAAGCGACTGAAACCGAACATCGAAGGTTGGGAAGCCGACTTCGGCAAGGAGACTATGACCAAAGGCAAGGCTTCGCTCAACATGACGTGGAGTGGCGATGCCGTATGGGCAATCGAAGAGGCTGCCGCCGTGGGTGTTGACCTCGGCTACGAAGTTCCGCAAGAGGGGAGCAACGTGTGGTTCGACGGTTGGGTCATACCGAAATACGCCAAGAACCGGAAGGCTGCCAGCTATTTTATCAACTACCTGTGCCGCCCCGACATTGCCATTGCCAACATGCAGACCACCGGTTACGTGAGTGCCGTCGCCACCCCCGAAGTGCTCAAGGCGATGACCGACAACGATGTGGAAGGCACTGTCAACGTCGGCTATTTCTTCGGCGGCGACAACCGCAAGGCGCATCTCAACCCGATTATGTATCCCGACAGTTCCGTGATAGCCCGATGTGCCATGATCCACGATGCGGGCGACCACACGGCAGAAGTCGTCGACATGTGGTCGAGAGTGAAAGGCGACAACCTGGGCAGCGGTGTGGTCATCATCTTGCTCGGTTCCGTGGCTGTACTCGCCTTGCTGGTGGGCTACCGCAAATACACACGCTATAGACACCTGCGTCTGTCGCGCCGCCATCGCCGACACCACGTAATCAGACTGAAGCGATAAAAATCCGGTACTTGCGTACCATTTATTTGGTTTTATCCACAATTCACACTATCTTTGCCGCACGTGTAACCATATTGTAATATGGGTGCAACAAGTATGAAGAAAACCATCATTACTTTTGCAGCCGTAAACAAAACTCTCGAAATATGGAAAACAACTATCGCATACTCGTTGTGGACGACGAGGAAGACTTGTGTGAGATTCTGAAGTTCAATCTCGAAACCGAAGGCTATCTGGTAGAAACGGCAAACTCTGCCGAGGAAGCTTTGGAGCGCGACATTGCCTCGTTCCAACTGCTGCTACTCGACGTGATGATGGGAGGAATGTCCGGTTTTGCGCTCTCCAAGCAACTGAAAGCCAATCCGGCTACCGCCGACATCCCTATCATCTTTCTCACCGCACGCGACACGGAGAACGATATGGTGACGGGATTCAACCTCGGCGCCGACGACTACATATCCAAACCATTCTCCATACGTGAAGTATTGGTGAGGGTGCGCGCCGTGTTGCGCCGCACCACCGACCAGCCTCAATTACAGCAACATGCCACCATCCGTTATCAAGGATTGGAGCTGAACCTCGACAAGAAAACCGTGAGCATAGACGGAGAAGATATTCCGTTCACCAAGACAGAGTTCGAACTGCTCCGCCTGCTGCTCGACGAACGCGGCAAAGTGTTCTCACGTCAGGAGCTGATAGACCGCATCTGGCCCAAAGACGTGCTGGTGCTCGACCGCACGGTGGACGTCAACATCACCCGTCTGCGCAAGAAAATCGGGCGCTTTTCCAAGTGCATCGTGACCCGCCTTGGTTTCGGCTACTATTTCGACGCCTGACACCTGTTCCATCCAAGCATCTACACTATGAGAAAAATCACTATCGGACTACGCATCTACCTGAGCGTGACTGCGCTCTTCATCGCCTTTGCCGTGGCATTCATCATCTTCCAACAGCAGAGGGAGAAAGAATATAAGGTGGAAACGCTCAACATCAAGTTGCAAGACTACAACAAAAAGATGGACGAGCAACTGCAGCTCATGGGCGGGCCGTCGGTGAAGAACATGGAACAGTTCGTCAACCGCCACGACATGCCCTATCTGCGCGTGACGGTCGTGTCGGACAAAGGTAAAGTGCTGTTCGACAGCGAAGACAAGGACTATGCCCACATGCCCAACCACAGCAACCGTGCCGAGATAGCCGAAGCTCTGAAGAAGGGACAAGGGGCAGACATCAGCCGCGTGAGCAGCACGCTCAAGCGCGACTTCTTCTATTCCGCCACCTATTTTCCCCGACATTCATACGTGATCCGCAGTGCGTTGCCCTACAACAACGACCTCGCCACCTCACTCCAGGCCGACCAGCACTACATCTGGTTCGCCCTTTCTGTCATGGTGATACTCACCGTGGTGCTCTATCGCTTCACCCGCCGCTTGGGCGACAACATTACGAAACTGCGCACCTTCGCCGAGAAAGCGGACAAGGGGGAAAGCCTTGAAATAGAAGACCTCGTGGCATTTCCCAGTGACGAACTGGGCGAGATTGCCGAGAAGATCATCAAGATATACAAGCGTTTGCAGTCCACGCGCAAGGAGCAAGACTTGCTGAAGCGACAGCTGACGCAAAACATTGCGCACGAGCTGAAGACCCCCGTGGCAAGCATACAGGGCTATTTGGAAACCATTCTCAACAACCCGCAGATAGGCGAAGGGGTCAAAGAGCAATTCCTCGCCAGATGTTACGCCCAAAGCCAACGGCTCACCTCACTGCTGCAAGACATCTCTACGCTCAACCGTCTGGACGATGCGCCCGAGATGCAAAGTTTTGAAACGGTCGACTTGTCTGCCACTGTGAACAACATCATCAAGGAAACGGCACTGCAAATCGAGGAACGCAAGATGACTTTCGACAACCGCATGCCGGACGATATCAAGGTGCAAGGCAACCCGAGCCTGCTATACAGCGTATTCCGCAATCTCACCGACAATGCCATCGCCTATGCCGGAGAAGGCACCACCATCACCCTCTCCGCCCGAGACGAAGGCACACAATGGAGCTTCACATTTGAGGACAACGGCATCGGCGTACCGTCAGAACATCTGGCACGGCTCTTCGAGCGCTTCTATCGTGTAGACAAGGGACGAAGCCGAAAGATGGGTGGCACCGGTCTGGGACTTGCCATCGTGAAAAACGCCGTGTTGCTTCATGGCGGAAACATATCGGTGAGAAACCGCAACACGGGCGGACTGCAATTCACCTTCTCCCTGAGAAAAGAACCAATAAACCATAACGCATGACCATAACAACCGCATTGAGAACTGACGCTCCCGTCATTGCCCGCCTCATCATGCAGGCGATGACAGACGAATGTTGCCAGAACCTGGCAGGAGACCGCCACACGCTCGAAGATTTCGCAGCCATGATGACCACGCTGGTCGCCATGGACGACTCACAATACAGCTACCGCAATACGCTCACCGCACGAACCGAGCAGAATGAAGTGGCAGGCATCTGTGTGTCGTATAACGGTGCCGACCTGCATAGCCTGCGCAAACGCTTCATTGAAGAAGCTGCCCGACAACTCGACCGCGACTTCACCGACATGCCCGACGAGACAGCCCCCGGCGAACTATACATCGACAGTTTGGCAGTGTATCCGCAATTTCGCAAGCAAGGCATTGCCACCGCACTGCTGAAAGCCACCATCGATAAAGCGCGGCAAGCCGGACTTCCTGCCGGTCTGCTGGTGGACAAAGGCAACCCTACAGCCGAGAAGCTATATAAAAAGGTGGGATTTCAATACGTAAACGATACAGAATGGGCAGGCCACGGAATGCGCCACCTGCAGAAATAGAAGAACCCCGATGTTTCACAACATCGGGGTTTTAAATACCTAACTGTATAACCTATCTAATGAAAAAACCTAATGTGTCAGTAATTAACTGGCGCAAAGATAGTGCAAAAAGCGACTATCCACACCTTATTATTTGATTTTTACACCACACGATTTGACTTTTAAGCGTAGTTAACAGATTTTCCCTTTGCTTTTGTCCATATGCCGGAGTCTGAAACAACAAGCTTTCCACTACCTTTTTACAGGATGTATGACGTTGCGGAAAATATATAAACATTCCTTTCGGTCAGTCAGAAAAAATACGTAAATTTGCAACTATGAACAAACAGATCAACCAGCAGACCAAATGGAGCGAGAATGTCATCCTGGTAGATGCAGACTATGTAGACCACGTGGCGTTCGACCTCATCGTGAACTTCGAGCGCATGATTGGCAGGCGTATTCCTCCGGCAGACACTGCAAAATGGATCGACTGCGTGGCTCTCGACGGAGGACTTCGCGAGGGACAGCATGAGACACAGGTAATATTCATTCACAGGAAAAGCACCAAGGCGATGGCTAACTTCACGCCTGGCAACTTTGAGGACCAGCTCAACGCCACTGCCTTCAAAGACAACTTGGGGGAATTTACCATTTGTTCGTTTCCCGTTGAAGACGAGCTGGTGGAAAGCAACGACTTCTTCGTCGACATCCTTCAGACGGCAGCCAATAGCGGAGACGTGAAACGCATCATGGTCGTTCCCAATGCGGAAGACACTACACTCTACAACGCCATTGCGCACGCCCTCAGAAAGGTGGATGAAGACAAGCATATCACCGTGTTCAGCATGCAGCCCATGCCGGGGGGCAACTTCCGGCAAGAGATTCTCGGCTACTCACTGATGAACGCACTCGGCATTAAAGCCGACGAAATCAGAGAATAACGAGGGGGCTACCTTCAGAAAACAAGCATAACAACAATAACAAACATAAAAATGGGAAGAGTTTTAATGATTGGCGCCGGTGGCGTCGCTACTGTGGCAGCTGTGAAAATCGCACAGAACGCAGACGTGTTTACTGACTTTATGATTGCGAGCCGCACGAAGGAAAAATGTGACAAGATAGTCAAAGCCATTGGTAATCCCAATATCAAGACTGCTCAGGTGGACGCTGACGATGTGGAACAGTTGAAGAAGTTGTTCAACGAATTCAAGCCGGAATTGGTCGTCAACCTCGCCCTACCTTATCAGGACCTCACGATTATGGATGCTTGCCTGGCTTGCGGATGCAGCTATCTCGACACAGCCAACTACGAGCCCAAAGACGAAGCACATTTCGAATACTCGTGGCAGTGGGCATACAAACAACGCTTCGAAGAAGCCGGCCTGACCGCAATTCTGGGTTGCGGCTTCGACCCAGGTGTGACGAGCATCTTCACGGCATACGCCGCCAAACATGTGTTCGATGAAATCCAGTATCTCGACATCGTCGACTGCAATGCCGGCAACCATCACAAGGCGTTTGCCACCAACTTCAACCCAGAAATCAATATCCGCGAAATCACCCAGAAGGGTCTCTATTGGCAAGACGGCAAATGGGTGGAGACCGAGCCACTCGAAATACACCAGCCACTCAACTACCCCGAAATCGGACCCAAGGAAAGCTATCTGCTCCACCACGAAGAGATAGAAAGTCTGGTAAAGAACTATCCCACCATCAAACGCGCACGTTTCTGGATGACTTTCGGACAGCAATACCTCACCTATCTCGACTGCATCCAGAACCTCGGCATGTCGCGCATTGACGAGATCGAGTATGAAGCTCCGCTGGCAGATGACCAGGAAAAGAAGGTTAAGGTGAAAATCGTTCCCCTGCAATTCCTCAAGGCAGTGCTGCCCAATCCGCAAGACCTCGGCTCCAACTACGACGGACAGACCAGCATCGGGTGTCGCATCCGCGGACTGAAAGACGGGAAAGAGCACACCTATTATATATATAACAACTGCTCGCACGAGGCAGCCTACAAGGAAACTGGCATGCAGGGCGTGAGCTACACCACCGGTGTGCCCGCCATGATTGGTGCCATGATGTTCTTCAAGGGACTGTGGAAACGCCCGGGCGTGTGGAATGTGGAAGAGTTTGACCCCGATCCGTTCATGGAGCAACTCAACAAGCAAGGGTTGCCTTGGCATGAAATCATGGACGGCGACCTGGAACTTTAACCGATAAGAACCAATCATTAATCATATGGCAAAAGAAGAAACAACAAATGCGGCCAATGCGGCACAGGAAGGAAAGCTCAAGGCGCTTCAGGCCGCTATGGCAAAAATAGAGAAAGACTTCGGCAAGGGGTCGATTATGAAACTCGGTGACGAGAAGATAGAAAACGTTGAGGTGATCCCTACCGGCAGTATCGGTCTGGACGTAGCGCTCGGTGTGGGCGGTTATCCACGTGGAAGAATCATCGAGATCTATGGTCCGGAGTCTTCAGGTAAGACCACACTCGCCATCCACGCCATTGCAGAAGCACAGAAACAGGGCGGCATCGCAGCTTTTATCGATGCCGAACATGCCTTCGACAGATTCTATGCAAGCAAGTTGGGCGTAGACGTAGACAACCTGCTCATCTCGCAGCCCGACAATGGCGAGCAAGCTCTCGAAATCGCAGACCAGCTGATTCGCTCGGCTGCAGTAGACATCCTGGTGGTCGACTCTGTGGCAGCACTTACCCCCAAGGCTGAAATCGAGGGAGACATGGGCGACAACAAGGTGGGACTGCAGGCACGACTGATGAGCCAGGCACTGCGCAAGCTCACGGGAACCATCAGCAAGACCAACACCACCTGCATATTCATCAACCAGTTGCGCGAGAAGATCGGCATCATGTTCGGCAGTCCCGAAACGACTACGGGCGGTAATGCCCTGAAGTTCTATGCCAGCGTACGCCTCGACATCAGAAAGGGCACACCCATCAAGGATGGCGACGAGATCCTCGGCAACCATGCCAAGGTGAAGGTCATCAAGAACAAGGTGGCTCCTCCGTTCCGCAAGGCAGAGTTCGACATCATGTTTGGCGAAGGTGTCTCAAAAATCGGAGAGATTGTAGACTTGGGCGTGGAATACGACATCATCAAGAAGAGCGGCAGTTGGTTTAGCTATAAAGATTCGAAATTGGCACAAGGACGCGATGCCACAAAGACGCTTCTCCGCGACAATCCGGAACTGTGTGAGGAACTTGAGGCCGCCATCAAGGCTGCCATTTCCTCCAAAGGAGAAAAAGAATAACCTTATACCTATTATTTTAACAACATTCTACCTCATGGCCGCGATGGTCATGAGTTTTTTTCTTGCCTTGCGGACAACCTGGTTGTGCCACTCTGTCATATCGCGTGTCATCATTCTGCCATCCGGTGATATTGGCATGTGTTTTGTTAAAGAATAAGCGAACGGCGGTCACCCATGAAAAGGTTGCGCCATTCATAACAAGACATCAACAAGAATAACAAATAAAAAAGAAATACAATTATGGGAAAGATTATTGGTATTGACTTAGGAACTACAAACTCATGTGTTGCCGTATTTGAAGGCAACGAACCTGTAGTTATCACCAACAGCGAAGGCAAGCGCACTACGCCTTCTGTGGTAGGTTTCGTGAAAGACGGAGAACGCAAGGTAGGCGATCCTGCCAAGCGTCAGGCTATCACCAACCCGAAGAACACCGTGTATAGCATCAAGCGCTTCATGGGCGAGACCTATGAGCAGAGTGCTAAGGAAGTAAGCCGTGTTCCGTTCTCTGTAGTCAACGAAGGTGGATATCCCCGCGTAGACATCGAAGGAAGAAAATACACACCGCAGGAAATCTCTGCCATGGTGCTTCAGAAGATGAAGAAAACCGCAGAAGACTACCTCGGCCAGGAAGTGACAGATGCTGTCATCACCGTACCTGCCTACTTCTCTGACTCACAGCGCCAGGCCACCAAGGAAGCCGGACAGATTGCAGGCTTGAATGTTCGCCGTATCGTGAACGAGCCTACAGCAGCCGCTCTGGCTTATGGTGTAGACAAGGCCAACAAGGACATGAAGATTGCTGTGTTCGACCTCGGTGGCGGTACATTCGATATCTCTATCCTTGAGTTCGGTGGCGGTGTATTCGAAGTGCTCTCTACCAATGGTGATACACACCTCGGTGGTGACGACTTCGACCAGGTAATCATCGACTGGCTGATCAACGGTTTCAAGGCTGATGAAGGCATCGACCTTTCTAAGGACCCGATGGCTATGCAGCGCTTGAAGGAAGCCGCAGAAAAGGCAAAGATCGAGTTGTCAAGCACCACATCTACAGAAATCAACCTTCCTTACATCACTGCAGAAGGTGGTGTTCCAAAGCACTTGGTAAAGACGCTCACCCGTTCACAGTTCGAGCAGTTGGCGCACAATCTGATCCAGGCATGTCTCGTGCCTTGTCAGAATGCCATCAAGGATGCCAAACTGAGCACATCCGATATCGACGAAGTGATCCTCGTAGGTGGTTCCAGCCGTATTCCTGCAGTGCAGACACTCGTAAAGAACTACTTTGGCAAAGAGCCGTCAAAGGGCGTTAACCCTGATGAGGTGGTAGCCGTAGGCGCTGCTATCCAGGGTGCCATCCTGAATAAGGAAGGCGGAGTGGGCGACATCGTGTTGCTCGACGTTACTCCGTTGACCCTCGGCATCGAGACCATGGGTGGTGTCATGACCAAACTGATTGACGCCAATACCACGATCCCTTGCAAGAAGAGCGAGACCTTCTCTACAGCCGTAGACAACCAGACCGCCGTGACCATCCACGTATTGCAGGGAGAGCGCCCCATGGCATCACAGAACAAGAGCATCGGTCAGTTCAACCTTGAAGGCATTGCTCCCGCACGCCGCGGTGTTCCACAGATTGAGGTGACATTCGATATCGACGCCAACGGTATCCTCAACGTAAGTGCCAAGGACAAGGCTACCGGCAAGGAACAGGCCATCCGCATCGAAGCTTCATCAGGTCTGAGCGAAGACGAGATCAACCGCATGAAGGCAGAAGCCGAGCAGAACGCTGCTGCCGATAAGGCTGAGCGCGAGAAGATCGACAAGATGAACCAGGCAGACTCTATGATC
>CAVJZZ010000023.1:0-39326 GCA_963654295.1 Lachnospiraceae bacterium
GGCAAGCCCATCGTGCTGCTCTCCTTCATCGGCATCATGTGTCATGTGGGCATCGACGTGGGCACCAACACCACCGCTCCTAAACTCCTCATGGAGCGTCTCGGGTGGTCATTGAACGAGGCTGCCTTCGCCACATCCCTGTATTTCATCTTCCGCACCATAGGTTGCTTCACCGGATCATTCTTCCTGCGGGTGATGAAGGCGCGCACTTTCTTCGTCATCAGCATCGTGATGATGGCACTCAGCATGGCGGGCATGTTTGCGGGCGAGAGCAAACTGGTGCTCTTCGCAGCCATTGCCCTCGTGGGATATGGCAACTCCAATGTCTTCTCCATCATCCTTTCGCATGCGCTGACAGCCCTTCCGGAGAAGAAGAATGAGGTGAGCGGACTGATGATCATGGGCCTCTTCGGCGGCACGGTGTTCCCTCTCATTATGGGTTTCGCCAGCGATGCAGTGGGGCAGATAGGTGCTGTGGCTGTAATGACAGTAGGCGTCATCTATCTTTTCACCTATATTAGAAAGCTATAAAGGTTAACTATATTCTTCGTTCCGTACTTTGGAACGGACATTCCGAACAACGGAACCGCCGTTCCAAACAACGGAACGCACGTTCCAAAGTACGGAACGGAGATTTTAATTACCTTCCAAACATAATTTAGTTATCTAAATAACGTTTATAACTTATATGAACACAACTGATAATCTGAACAACAAGTATTGCGTGGGACTGGGCGAGATACTCTTCGACGTGCTTCCCACGGGTGCGCAACTGGGTGGAGCACCCGCCAACTTCGCCTATCATGCCGGACAGCACGGACTTCACTCCGTGGCGGTGAGTGCCATTGGCAAGGACAATTTGGGCGATGAGGCTCTGCGCATCCTCGATGAAAAGAAACTGAAATATGTGTTGCCGCGTGTGGACTATTCCACGGGCACCGTGCAGGTGGAGCTTGACGCTGAGGGCGTGCCTACCTATGACATCAAGCAGGGTGTGGCTTGGGACAATATCCCCTTTACTGACGACATCCGCGAGGTGGCTGTCAACTGCGGTGCCGTGTGCTGGGGATCGTTGGCGCAGCGCAGTGAGGAGAGTAGGGGAACGATATACCAATTCCTCGACCACACGCCGGCAGACTGCCTGAAGATATTCGACATCAACCTCCGTCAAAACTTCTACGACAAGGATATCATATGCGAAAGTCTCAAGCGATGCAATGTGCTGAAGATTAACGATGAGGAACTTGTCACCCTGGGACGCCTCTTTGGCTATCCGGGACTGGATATAGAGAACAAGTGCTGGTTGATCCTTGGCAAATATAACCTTGATATGCTCGTGTTGACTTGCGGTGTCAACGGCAGTTATGTCTTTGCTCCCGGCAGCATGTCGTTCAGAGAGACTCCCAAGGTGGATGTGGTCGACACCGTGGGAGCCGGCGACAGTTTTACAGGCACATTCTGTGCCAGCATCCTTCATGGCAGCAACATCGCCGAAGCTCACCGCCACGCCGTAGAAGTCAGCGCCTATGTGTGCACCCAGGCTGGGGCAATGCCTGAGATTCCAAAGGCACTCAAATAGGAATTTCAAGATGGTTATATAGCAAAGGCATCGCCTGTGGAGTAGGGGAACTACTCCGCAGGCGATGCCTTGTGGTATGTGGATGTTTGGCTGTGAGATACTACACGATTATCTTCCCAACCATGATTCGGGATTGAGCTTGGCAGTCTCTTTTCGCAGCTGGAATTGCAAGATGTTGTCCGAACCCACGTTTCCGAGGGGTTGTCTGGCACTTACATGCTGTCCTCTGTGTACGCTGACCGAACTCAGGTTGCAGTAGACGGAGATGTAGGCACCATGTCTCACCATGACAACCATCGTACCGCCAAATCCGAAGACAGCACTCACTTCGCCCGAGAAGATGCTACGTGCCTGGCATCCTGCACTGCCTTTGATGTTGATTCCCTTGTTGTCGAGTCGCACATTTTGCAAGCCCTCCACGTTGTATTGTCCGAAATGGCTCACCACTTTATATCCGCCGGTGATAGGCATGGGCAGTCTTCCTTTGTTCGCCTCAAAATTGCTGCTGAGCTTTCGGTCTTCTACACTGAACGTCAGCACATCGTTGCTTTCCTTTTTTGTATCGGCGATGTCTTTGTCCGCCTGCCTCTTTTCCGCTTCGGCTTTTCTTTCTGCCGCTTCGCGTGCAGCCCTTGCTTCGCGTGCGGCTTGCGCAGCCTGAGCC
Source organism: Lachnospiraceae bacterium (assembly GCA_963654295.1). Lineage (GTDB taxonomy): Bacteria > Bacteroidota > Bacteroidia > Bacteroidales > Bacteroidaceae > Prevotella. The sequence continues at coordinate 2,244 of CAVJZZ010000023.1, forward strand.
CTTTCTTTGGCACTCTTCTTGGCGGCTTCTGCAGCTTCAGCGGCAGCTTTCAAGCGTTCTTCCTCGGCTTTTGCTGCAGCAATGCGACGCGCATTCTCTCTGGCGGCAGCCTCTGCGGCAGCTTTCTTTCTGGCCAGTTCTTCCGCTCTCTTCTTGGCAGCCTCAATAGCGGCTTTCCGTTTGGCCTCTTCGGCAGCTCGTGCACGTGCCTTAGCCACTTCCTCGGCTATCAGCCGGTCTATTTGTGCGTTGAGCAAGGCATCCTTTTTCCGTTGTTCGTTGATGACTTGCTGTATGGTCTTCTGCTGATTCTGCAGTCCGGCAACAATCTTTTGCTGTTCAGCTTGCTGTCCTTGCAGGGCGGCATGGGCTTGTTTGCCTTTGTAGAGCAGCACGCCCTTATGTCCTTTCACCTGCTCCAGTTGCAGGTTCTTTTGGTCTATCTGACGTTGTTTCTGCTTGAGGATTTCTCCCTGGTTGCGCTGGTAGGCGGCATATTCGCGCACGAAACGCAGGCGACGGTACATCTGCGTCAGACTTTTGGCACTGAAAATAAACGTTAGCTTTTCTTGGATGGAGCGGTGACGTGCCATGTAGTGCATGGACTTTACGAATTTCACCTTGCGCTCTTGTAATTGCTCTTCAAGTGTCTTCAGCTGCGATTTGAGCAGTCCGATATTGCTTTCGAGATGACTGATGTCTTTCTGGATGGTGTCAATGGAGCGCTGCCGCTGGTTTATCTCGCTGTTGATGGTCATGAGGTTTTCCAGCCGGCTCTTCACGTCTGCTTTGTTGGCTGCCAACTTGCGTTCTTGTTCCTTGATTTTTTGCTGGATTTGGGTGCGTTGGCTTTGCAGTCCTCTGATTTCTCCCGTGCTGTAATTTGCGGTGTTGCCCTTCTTTGTGGTCGCCTTTGTTTTCTTGGCAGCGGCGTTTTTAGCGCTATTGGTTTTTCTGACAGCTGTCTGGGTGGTACGTGTCTTCTTGGCGGCAACCTGTTTCTTTTGCGCAGAGAGCGCACACGTTGCCGTTAAAAGTATAAGTATGGTGAATATTCTATACATTTACAGACTCATGATTTTCTTCAATACATCTTCTACACTCACTTCCTTGTATTTGTTGGAAACAGTGGTTTGCGTTTCCCAGTCGGAATCCGTACCTATGTTTTTCATCTTGATGGTCAAGGAAGCTTTGTTGTTTTTCTTGAGTGCCGTAGTGCTTACGCTGACAACCTGTTGTCCGGGGAACTTCTTTGCTCCCACCGACTTGAAGTCTGCATACGCCCAGTTGACTTTCGATGTGCCGTTGCTATTGCTGCTATAGGTGATGTCTGCAGAGGATATTTGTCCGCTCACCTTGTCGGCATTCCAGACGAAACTCAGGTTCTTCTGGTTCAACATGACAGGCTGGGTGCCGCCGATGGCGTTCAAGTCTACATCGAATGTCTTGAGGCTGCTTTCGCTCACTTGCTGCTTGCCGGGGATGAACAACTGGTTCCAGAACAGGGATTGAAGGGAATAGAAGTTCAGACCGTTGTCTTGCAGGAAGGATACCTGGTTGTAGTCCGCCTTGATGTATTCCTTGTGGATGCGGTCGATGAGCAGCACATAGTCGGGCGTGAACTCCACGCGTCCCACTTCCACCAATCCGAAAGGAGCCAGCTGTATCCTTATCACTTCGTCTTTCCTCATGCGCAAGGTGCCGTCGACAGAGATGGTCTTGTCTCCGGTATTGATGGTAAAGTCTATTTTTGAAGTGATATTCTTGGCGTAGACGGCGTTGTCGGCTACTTTCTGCACAAACGTGAGTTTCTTCACCGCTTCGCTTTGCCCGTTCTGGGACGACTCGGCCGTCGGCTTTACGTCGCCGATGACAGTCTTTTTTGAAGCGCATGCTCCGAACAACAGAGGCAAGGCTACGATGGCAATCTTGATGACTGATATCTTCATGTCTATTTGTCTGTATACTTTTTGAGTTTCAGTTTCTTCTGGATGATGGGTTTGTTGGTGCATCCCTCCATGTTGAGCGCCTTCTCCCAATACATGACAGCTTTCTCTGTGTCGCCTGTCATGGCGTGGATATCACCGGCATGTTCGGCGATGACAGCCGATGCATTCTCCTTTTCCTCATAGGTGATAGCCTGGTCGATATAGATCTTGGCTTCTTCATAACGCTTTTCCATGAAGAGGATCCACGCGTAAGTGTCAAGGAAGGTGGTGTTTTGCGGCTCTGCCTGAATGGTCTTGTAGCTCATGCTTTCTGCTTTTTGCAGGTTGTCGCCATTCTGACTGATGTAGTAAGCGTAGTTGTTGAGACATCCGTAGTTGTCCGGTTTCCATTGCAGACAACTGTCGTATGCCTCATAGGCGTGCGAGTAATCGTTCTTTCCGTGCAGTATGTCGCCGATAATGGCATACATGTCTGATACCAGTGTATGGTCGCTGTCGGCTTTGGCATGACTCGTTCCCCTTTGCAGCACCTCGATGGCCTCGTCTTCTTTGTCATGCTGATAAAGGGTTGCCCCCAGGAAATAGTAGAAGGCGATTTCTTCAGGTGTGTATTGCAGGGCTTGTCGGCACAGGGCAATGACGGCATCGCTGTTTTTCCGCTCGATCTCAAATTGCAGGAGCTGCAGACGAGTGCCGGCATCCTCCGGTTCTTTCTTCAGAATGCCATACAAGACATTGCTGATCGAGTCTTTGGGCATTTGTTTCAGCTGCATATAGGCGGCATACATCTTCATCATGCCTGTAGACGCTTGCGGTTGTGCGAGTGATTGACGGAACACGTTGAGTACCTCCGTGCTGTCTCCTCCATGCTGCTCGTTATCAGCGATGAGTTGGCGGATGAGCGTTATCTTACTGTCGTCAGGCGTGTTCTGACTGACCAACAGCTTTGTCAGCAACTGTTTATAGGATGCGTCGTCCTTTTGTACTTTGTAATAGTCGAGCATTGACATTTGTGCCGGAGTATTGTCGGGGTCGTCTTTCAGCACCTCGTTGAAGGTTTGGAGTGCTTCCTTCGAACGGCTGTTGTTCATCAGCCAGTTGCCCATCATCACCTTGTAGTTGGCATCGTAGGGATGCTTTTGCACCAATGAGCGCAACTCGTTGTAGGCAGCTTTCTTGTTCCCCTGCATGTCGTAGACCTGCATCTTTTGCAGCGTGATCTGCTCGCTTGTGCCGTCTTCCGTCTCCATCCGGTTCAGCGTTTGTATCATCATGGGGTAGTTCTTGGCTTGGTTGTAGAGTTGCACCAAGATGTCGAGCACTTCGCTTCGGTTGTATTTGTTGTCGTAAAGCTTTTCGTATGCGGAAGTGGCGGCGTCGTATTTCCCTTCTTTAATATAGAATTGTGCCAACCTTTCCAGATAAGTGTTGTTCTTGGGCGACAATTCGTTGGCTTTCACGTAGTCTTGCAACGCTAATGTGTCGCGCTTGAGCAGACTTTGGAAAGCGCCTCTTGAGAAATAGGCTTCGGCAGCATTGGGGTTAATCTCGATGCAACGGTTCAGTAAGTCGAACGCAGCTGAAAGGTGACCGCGTGTTTGTTCGTTGATGGCTCCGAGATAGAAGTATTCGAACCGCAGTTTGTCGCTGTCTGAAAGTGTGTCTGCCGGGGTGACCTGCGGTGCTGTGGTCTGATCCTTGCGGGCAAACGAGGGCATGGCGATAATCCAAACCATTCCGATTACCGCTCCAAGAAAAGCCCATCGAGTATACTGTCCTTTCATTGTTTTATTTTACGCCCGTATGTCCGTATCCTCCTTCTCCGCGTTCTGTCTCATCAAGTTCTTCCACTTCGATGAATTCGCCTTGTTCGTGTTTGGCAATCACCATTTGGGCAATGCGTTCACCGTCGTTGATGATGAAATCCTTGTCGGAGAGATTAATGAGCAATACCATCACTTCACCACGATAGTCGGCGTCGATGGTGCCGGGACTGTTGAGGACGGTGATGCCGTGCTTTAGTGCCAGACCGCTGCGTGGACGCACTTGTGCCTCGTATCCTTTGGGCAGAGCAATGTGGAGCCCTGTCTGGACGAGTTGGCGCTGCATGGGATGCAACGTGATCGGGGTCTCGATGTTTGCACGGAGATCCATGCCGGCACTTTGTGCGGTGGCATATGCGGGAAGCTGTTGGTGTCCTTTGTTGATAACCTTTATTTTCATTTCCTGGCTGTATGGGTAATTGTCGTTTCTGATATCTTTTATGGAAGGGCAAAGTTAAAGAAATATCTCCAAACGAGCGCATTTTTAATATGAAATTATCTAAAGTGTGTGATTTAATTGCTAAATTTGCGGCATAAGTAACATGGATTATATCGGAACAGGAAGTCTTTGCAAGATGCGTTTTGTACGATTTCCTGCGGTTTCATCGGTAAAACAGATACTATGGAGAGAATGGAATGGAGTAGACTGATTTCCAATAAGAGGTTGGGGCAGGAGTATAAGCATGTGGAACGGCATGATGACCGTTCGGAATTCAAGCGCGACTACGACCGCTTGATATTTTCCGCTGCCTTCCGGCGTTTGCAGAACAAGACCCAGGTGTTTCCTCTTCCAGGGTCGGTCTTTGTGCACAATCGCTTGACACACAGCTTGGAGGTGGCAAGCGTGGGCATGTCGCTGGGCAACGATGTGGCGAAAGCATTGATTGCGAGGCATCCCGAACTGAAAGGGACACTGTTTGAAGAAATCGGCACAATTGTCTCTACGGCTTGTCTTGCCCACGATTTGGGAAATCCTCCTTTCGGCCATTCCGGGGAGAAGGCTATACAAACCTATTTCTCTGAGGGTGATGGGGCGTGTCTGAAGGATGAGTTAAGCGAAACGTTATGGAACGACCTGGTGCATTTTGAAGGTAATGCCAATGCGTTCCGCATCCTGACTCATCGCTTTAAGGGAAGACGTGACGGCGGCTTTGTAATGACTTATTCTACGCTGGCGTCTGTGGTGAAATACCCCTATTCATCGACCTGCTCGGGCGAGCATGGTAAGTTCGGTTTCTTTGGTACGGAGCGTTCTTTTTATGAGAAAATAGCCGATGAATTGGGTATTTTATGCTTAGAATCTTCTCCGTTAGGCGTACGCTATGCCCGCCATCCGTTGGTTTATCTTGTAGAGGCTGCCGATGACATTTGCTACGAGATTATGGACATAGAGGATTCTCACAAACTGAAGATTCTTTCTTATGAGGAAACCTGCAGACTGTTGCTTGGATTCTTCGATGAAACCGCACAAAAGCATATTATGGCGCGCTTGGAGAAAGAGTGTGTGACCGATGAAAATGAGCGCGTGGTATATATGCGTGCCTGTGTGATAGGCAAGTTGGTGAATGCTTGTGTGGATGCTTTCGTGGCGCATGAAGAAGAGATTCTCTCGGGGACTTTGCAGGGCGGGCTTATTGATCATGTCGCGGAGGTGCAACGTGAAGCCTACAAGCGTTGCACGGAAGTGTCGTATAAAAAGATATACAACAGCAAGCCTGTGCTCGATGTGGAATTGAGCGGTTATAAAATACTGGAGACCTTGATGGGACAAATGGTAGAAGCTGCGGTGAAACCGGAGAAATATCAGTCGAGACAACTTATCAAGCGCGTCAGCAGTCAATATGATATAGGTGCCTCCGACTTGGAAACTCGCTTGATGGCAGTGCTGGATTATGTGAGCGGCATGACCGATGTCTATGCGCTTGACATCTATCAAAAGATCAACGGCATCTCCCTTCCGATTATCTGAGATGCTTGTGTGTCGTAAAACTGCCATTAAGAAGCTATCGTTGGTATGTCATTAACGGTTGCTCAGAAGCGGCAGATAAAATGGCATTCTACTATACGGAAAACGCCTTCATTGTCTTGTGCTCTCACAGAGACAATGAAGGCGTTGCTTATAGGAGGAATCGGTTGATTCTTATTTATCCTTATAGATAATAGGGTTGGCACCCGATGTCACTTCCAATGCTTCGGGATGTTCCTTGGCGTATGAGTCGATATGGCGAATGCGCTTTTCTGCCAATATCTCGTCTACGGCAATCAGGATTCCTGTTTCTTCTACATCTCCGAAACCGTAGTTGATTGCAGTGCCAAAGAATTTCATAGTAGGACTGAGGCTCATGTATGCATTGACCAGTGGGGGGATATTGTAGCCCAATTTGCGGATCTCCCGGTTGAGAATCTTGTAGTCTTCCTTGAAATCACTTTCGCAGAAGAGGGCTTCCAACTCCTTAGGGTCTGCTTCTATTTTGAGCGGTTTCATCGGGATTATCAAGTTGTCCTTGTCGTCAAAGTGCTTCTTGAGGAAGTAGAGTATCATGTCGCGCCCTTTGCGAACATAAGAAGGATACATGGTCATCTTTCCGAAGAAATACTTTACGTTGGGATTGATGACGGTGAGAGCACCCAGTCCGTCCCACAGATTGTCGAGCGCAAATATGGATTTGGAACCTTTTCGTATGCTTTGGTATTCCAGGGAGACGAAAGAACGTCCCAGCTCAACGGTCTGTGGCATGTAGTCCTTCAAGAACTCGTCAGAGAAATGGAACATGTGACTTGTTGCCAGTATTGGTTGCCCGTTCTTGTCGAGTTCCCAGTCTGTCCCCAATAGGTAGCGGTAGCCACCGATGATGTCCTCGGCTTCCGGATTCCACACGACGAGCTGCTTGTAGCAGTTGTCCATGGTGTCGAATTCGTCTATGTCCATTGATTTGCCCGTTCCACCACCGGCTGTGCGGAATGCGATTTCTCTCAAACGTCCGATTTCTTTCATGACGTTAGGCGCATTGTGAGCGGTGATGATGTAAATTTCGTTATGGCTCTTGTTGGTCATTCGGAGACGCTTGTCTGGCGTAAGCTCACTTTTCAGCACTTCTCTGCTGATCGGTTGGATAATCTCTTCTTCCATATCGGGTTGTTTGTATTTATGCTCTTATAGTTCGTAAACCTTGTCCTCTACATATTGTGCCCATTCGCGTGGAGTCTTGCTCTTGTCGAACGTCTGCCAGGGGATGGGCTTTCCGAAGGCAATGCGGAAGTCCTTGCCGATGTTTTTGTACATCTCGTCTACGAGGAAAATCATGGCAAGGTTGAATGGCAGGTATTTGTCGCTGAACCGGGCTATGCGGTAGAAACGCTCTGAGTTCTTTCCGCTGAAATGGATTGGCACCACGTCGCGGTGGTATTCTACACTCTTGGTGATGAATGTCTTGGTCCAGGGGATGTCGTGGATGGAACCGTCGCTTTGCTTGCGGCTGTTAAGTCCTGCCGGAAACATGAGCATGTGGTTGTCGCTGTTGAAACCAGCTTCCACCATGCGCGGAAAGTCACGTCCCTGCTTGCCTGTTTTGTTGATGCCGATGCATACGGGTTTCAGTCCGGGCAGGTTGAGCAACAAGTCGTTGACCAGATAGCGGAACTTGCCGTCGTAGTGCTTGCCGATGATAGCTCCTAAAGCCACACCGTCCTGCCCGCCAAGCGGATGGTTGGATACGAAGGTGTAAAGCTTTCCGTCGTTCTTGTCTGGCAAGTTTTCCGTGCCTTCCAGCTTGATGTTCATCTTCAGATAGCTGACACATTCCTCAAGCCATTCCACTCCCGACTGGTTGCGGTGTTCCCAAAGGAACGCATTCACCTGGTCTTCGTGGATGAGACGTTTCAGCCAAGACACTAAAAACCTTGGGACAAATTTGGCTTTTGTCCCCATTTTGCTTTTTAGAATGTTCTCGATGTCGATCGTTTTCTCTATGTCTCTCATTCTTGGCGTATGGTTTTCTAACGCAATGCAAAAATAACACAACTTTTTAAGATACGTGTCTTTTTCCTCGGAAAATAAACAAAAAAGCGTAATTGTGGTAGCTTTTGGCAGATAGATGTGGCATAAATCGCTTTCCGACTGCATCAAACAGGCGTATTTATATTCCTCAACGGGATCGTGTTGCAAGGTGTGTGACAAGGTGTAAACATGACTATTTTGATTCTTTTCTATATTTTTGTGGGGAAAAGTGGAGCGGTGTGGGGAATTTTGTGTATCTTTGACCCCGAATTCTATATATAGATGTACGGATGCGTTTTATAGGTACGATAGAAGCAAAGGCTGATGCAAAGGGGCGGGTGTTCCTGCCAGCTGCGTTTCGCAAGGTGATACAGTCATCTGGCGACGAAATGCTCGTGCTTCGAAAAGACGTGTTCCAACCATGCCTGGTGCTCTATACCGAAACGGTATGGAACGAGCAGATGGATGCTTTGCGCAACCGATTGAACCGTTGGAATGCCCAGCACCAGCAAATCTTCAGGCAATTTGTCTCGGATGCCGAGATGGTTGCTTTGGATTCCAACGGACGTTTCCTGCTCCCGAAGCGTTTCTTTAAAGAACTCGGACTCGGACAGGATGTGCGTTTCGTGGGTATGGGCGACACGATTGAAATATGGAATGGCCAAGGTGCAGATGCGGCGCGAATGGATTCGACAACGTTCGGGCAAGCACTTGCGGATGTCATGGCCGACATTGAAAACGAAAATAAGTAGAACGGAGAATGGAAATAAAAACTGCGGAAACATATCATGTACCCGTATTGCTTCACGAGAGTGTGGACGGGCTTGCCATCAAACCCGGCGGCGTTTATGTAGACGTCACTTTCGGCGGCGGCGGTCATAGCCGTGAGATCTTGTCACGCCTGGATGCATCGGCGCGCCTTTTCAGTTTTGACCAGGATGCCGATGCTGAGCAGAATGTATATGCCGAGGAAGACGGAAGCAGCAGACGCTTCGTGGATGACGACCGCTTCACCTTTGTCCGTTCTAACTTCAGATATCTGAAAAACTGGATGCGCTATTATGGTGTAGACCATATTGATGGACTGCTGGCAGACCTTGGTGTTTCGAGCCATCATTTTGATGACGAGACACGAGGCTTTTCGTTTCGTTTCGACAGTCCGCTCGACATGCGGATGAACAAGCGTGCCGGGAAGACGGCGGCAGACATTGTGAATACTTATGACGAGGAGCGCCTGGCTGACGTCTTTTATCTCTACGGCGAACTGAAGAACTCGCGTCGCATCGCAGCCAGCTTGGTTAAGGCTCGCACTTCATCGCCGATAAAGACCACGCAAGATTTCATGAAGGTGGTGGAACCCTTGTTCAAACGCGAGAGGGAGAAGAAGGAAATGGCGAAGCTGTTTCAGGCGTTGCGTATTGAGGTGAACCAGGAAATGGATGCGCTGAAAGATATGTTGCACGATGCTATCGGACTGCTCGCTCCGGGGGGCAGACTGTCGGTCATCACCTACCATAGCCTGGAAGACCGCATCGTGAAAAATGTGATGAAGACAGGCAATGCGGAAGGCAAACGTGAACAGGATTTCTTCGGTAGGGTGGATACGCCCTTGCGGTTGGTCAACAACAAGGTGATCGTGCCCACGGATGATGAGCAACGCGACAATCCGAGAAGTCGAAGTGCAAAGTTGAGAATAGCTGAGAAAAAGGAAGATTAGGAACATGAAGGAGAATCTACAGGAGGAATCGCAGCAACAGACTGTCGATATACAGGCGAAACCCGAAGAGAAACCACAGGAAGAACTGTCCGGGAAAGCAAGCAAAGCAGAAGAGAAGAAGGATTCCAAGATATTGAATCCCGAGGAAGACCATGTGGCTGTCGACGACATTGATGCAGCACGCATGCTCAAGAAATCGATTGCTGCCAATGCCAGAGAAGACGAGCGTCCCTTTTCTTCCAAATTGACCTTACGGAAGATCCTCGGTGGCGATATCCTGAATGCACAGTTCATCCGCAGACAGGTGTGGCTGGTCGTGCTGATCGTGTTCTTTATGATCATCTACGTCTCCAACCGGTACAGCTGCCAGAAATACCTCTTGCAGATAGACAAACTGAATGAGGAATTGAAGGATGCCAAGTACAGGGCGTTGTCAAGCAACAGTCTTGTGACGGAGAAATGTAGGGAGAGCCACATCTTAGAGATGCTCAAGGCCAATGCGGACAGTATGCTCCGCATTCCCACCCAACCTCCTTATATTATAAATGTTCCCAATAATTGATGAGAAGGAATGAGCAAGTTTGACAATAAGAAAATCATGCCGAGATATTCGTTCGTCGCTATCGTGATGACGCTTCTTGCCCTGTCGGTGATAGGGAAGACGGTCTACACGATGACGGTGAACCGCGACTATTGGATGAAAGTGGCATCACGACAGAAGAAAGACAGCGTGACCGTGAAGCCTGTGCGCGGCAATATCTTGAGTTGTGACGGACAGTTGATGGCAAGCTCTCTGCCCGAGTTCAAGGTATATATGGACTTCAAGGCGGGAGGACCCAAGAAGGATACGTTGTGGATGGAGAAGGTGGACAGCATCTGTATGGGGCTAAACCGCATCTTCCCCGAGAAGTCTGTAGCGGCGTTTAAGCGCGACCTGGAAGAAGGACACAAGAAGATGAGTCAGAACTGGCCCATTTGGGACAAGCGCATAGATTACAGCACGTTCTCGGAAATCAAGAAACTTCCCGTCTTCAGATTGTCCAAATACAAAGGCGGTTTCCATTGGGAGGAATTCAACTCCCGCCGTCGTCCCTATGGTTCGCTTGCACAACGCACCATCGGTGATATGTATGGAGCCAAGGATACGGCACGTTGCGGACTCGAACTTTCCTACGATTCCATTCTGCGTGGTCACAACGGTATCATTCACAGACGCAAGGTACTCAACAAGTTCCTGAACATCATGGACACCGCTCCGATAGACGGCGCGGATATCGTCACGACCATTGATGTGAACATGCAAGACTTGGCAGAGCGCTCGGTGCTTGACGAATTGAAGGAAATCAACGGTAACGTGGGCGTCGCCATTGTGATGGAGGTGGCTACGGGTGACATCAAGGCAATAGTGAATATGACCAAGTGTGCCGATGGTGTGTATCGCGAAGTGAAGAACAATGCAGTCAGCGACTTGCTCGAACCAGGTTCGGTGTTCAAGACAGCTTCCATCATGGTGGCACTTGACGACGGCGTGGTCGACACCACTTATATGGTGGAAACAGGTGGCGGTGTATGGAACATGTATGGCAGAGACATGAAAGACCACAACTGGCGTAGAGGAGGTTATGGAATGATGAACCTGCCGAAGACATTGATGGTAAGTTCCAATATCGGTGTGAGCAGGATTATCGACGACCATTATCACAACAATCCTGAAAAGTTCGTTGAGGGCATCTACCGTACAGGTCTGGCTTCCGACTTGGAACTTCCCCTTGTCGGTTCGTCAAAGCCTATCATCCGAATGCCGAAGAAGAACAAACGTGGACAGTGGCTCAACTGGAGCAAGACAGCATTGCCATGGATGAGTATCGGTTATGAGACCCAGATACCGCCCATCTCCACGCTGACCTTTTATAATGCCATAGCCAACGGTGGAAAGATGATGCGTCCGCGTTTCGTGAAGCAGGTGGTGAAAGACGGCGAAGTGATTATGGATTTCCCGCCAGAGGTGATCAAGCAGCAGATATGCAAGCCCAAAACACTTGGTGAGATACAGACCATTCTGGAACATGTGGTCAGTCAGGGTTTGGGAAAGAAGGCTGGTTCCTCCTCATTCCTCGTTGCCGGCAAGACAGGAACGGCACAGGTGTCAAAGGGTGCTGCCGGATACAAGAGTGGCACGACCAACTATCTGTTGAGCTTCGCAGGCTATTTCCCTGCCGACAAACCTCGTTACAGTTGTATCGTCTGCATTCAGAAGTCTGGTCTGCCTGCTTCGGGTGGCGGCATGAGCGGCGTCGTGTTCCATCACATCTCGGAAGGCATCATGGCACAGAATTTGAAAATGAGTGTGAGTGATGCCCGTGATGACAGTTCTGTTCTGTTCCCCTCTGTGAAGAAAGGCAACTTGCTTGCAGCCGACTATGTGTTGACAGGACTTGGCTTTAACGTGGAAAACGGATGGAACGGACGTTATCCGTTCGGCACGCCTGTATGGGGAGATACGGAACATGAGAAGAATGAGATGATCTTGCACCGCCGTCCGGTATATGATCGTAAGTTCGTGCCCGATGTGTCGGGCATGGGAGCACGCGATGCCGTATATCTGATGGAAAGCCGTGGTATCCATGTCCGCGTGAAAGGATGCGGCAAGGTGATCAGACAAAGCGTACAGCCAGGATACAGAATCAAGAAAAACATGGTGTGCGAGATAGAACTGGGATAAGAATAAAACATATATAGACTATGAAACTGACAGAATTGCTTAAGAACATCAAACCTTTGGCCATCATCGGTGATGCCGACAGGGAGATAACGGGAGTGGACATCGATTCCCGTCGTGTCGAACAGGGTCATTTGTTTGTCGCAATGAAAGGAACACAGGTAGATGGACACAAGTTTATCGGCAAGGCGGTGGAGCAGGGCGCTGCTGCCGTGTTGTGCGAAGACGTGCCCGAAAATATGAATGACGAGGTGTGCTATGTGCAAGTGGCTTCTACGGAAGATGCCGTAGGTAAGGTCGCAACATTATATTACGGTGATCCCTCCAGAAAGTTGAAGTTGGTAGGCGTAACCGGAACCAACGGCAAGACGACGATTGCCACCTTATTATATAATATGTTCTCCAAGATGGGACACAAGTGTGGACTGTTGTCTACCGTGTGCAACTATGTGGTGGACGAAGCCATCCCTGCCGACCATACTACTCCAGACCCGATCGAACTCAATGCCTTGTTGCACAAAATGGTGGAAGCAGGATGCGAATATGCCTTTATGGAATGTAGTTCACACGCCATTGCCCAAAAGCGTATCGGTGGTTTGAACTTCACAGGCGGCATCTTTACCAACCTCACACGCGACCATCTGGACTATCATAAGACTTTCGAGAACTACCGTGATGCCAAAAAGGCATTCTTCGACGGACTGCCCAAGACTGCTTTTGCCATCACCAATGCAGATGACAAGAATGGCATGGTGATGGTGCAGAACACCAAGGCTACCGTCAAGACCTATTCCGTGCGGAGCATGGCAGACTTCAAGGCTCGCATCATCGAGTGCCATTTCGGAGGCATGTATCTCGATATCGACGGTCATGAAGTGGGCGTGCAGTTCATCGGAAAGTTCAATGTGAGCAACTTGCTTGCCGTCTATGGCGCAGCCCGTATGCTGGGCAAGCAGCCCGAGGATATCCTTGTGGTGATGAGCACCTTGCATAGCGTGAACGGTCGTTTGGATCCCGTGCAGTCTCCCGAAGGCGTGACAGCCATCGTCGATTATGCCCACACCCCCGATGCTCTTGAGAACGTGCTGAATGCTATCCATGAAGTGCTGAACGGCAAGGGAAAGGTGATTACTGTGTGTGGAGCCGGCGGCAACCGTGACAAGGGCAAGCGCCCGTTGATGGCACAGGAAGCGGTGAAGCAGAGTGACAAGGTGATTATCACCAGTGACAATCCCCGTTTCGAGGAACCGCAAGACATCATCAACGACATGCTTGCCGGACTGAATGCCCAGCAGATGAAAAAGGTGGTGAGCATCGTAGACCGCAAGGAGGCTATCCGCACAGCGTGCATGCTGGCACAGAAGGGCGATGTGATTCTCGTGGCAGGAAAGGGTCATGAAGACTACCAGGAGATAAAAGGCGTCAAGCACCATTTCGACGACAAGGAAGTGCTCCACGAGATATTCGGAACGAAATAAACGCACGCTATGTTATACTATTTATTCAGATTCCTTGAACAGTTCGGCATACCCGGCTCGCACATGTGGGGATACATTTCGTTCCGTGCATTGCTGGCGCTGGTCTTGTCGCTTGTCATCTCGGCGTGGTTCGGCGAGAAGTTTATCAAGTATTTGAAGAGCAAGCAGATCACCGAGACCCAGCGTGATGCGTCGATCGATCCGTTTGGCGTGAAGAAGATAGGCGTGCCGTCTATGGGTGGTGTCATCATCATTCTGGCGGTGCTTGTGCCCGTGCTTTTGTTGGGCCGCATGCGCAACATCTATCTGATTCTGATGATCATTACCACCCTATGGCTTGGCTTCTTGGGTGGAATGGATGATTTCATCAAGATATTCCATCATGACAAGGAAGGCTTGAAGGGACGTTACAAGATAGTCGGACAGATAGGCATCGGACTGATTGTCGGCATTGTGCTGTGGGCAAGTCCTGATGTGAAGATGAACGAGAACCTTGCCATTGAGCGTCAGGGACAGGAGGTGGTGGTGAAGCATCGCAGCGAAGCCACCAAGTCGCTGAAGACCACCATTCCTTTTGTCAAGGGACATAACCTCGATTATTCGCGCATCATGTCGTTTATGGGCAAGTACAAGACAGCGGCAGGTTGGATCCTGTTTGTCATCATGACCATCATTGTCGTGACGGCAGTGTCGAACGGCGCAAACCTGAATGACGGTATGGACGGCATGTGTGCCGGCAACTCCGCCATCATCGGTGTCGTGCTGGGCATCTTTGCCTATGTCAGTTCCCATATAGAGTATGCCGCCTACCTTAATATTATGTACATACCCGGTTCGCAAGAACTGGTGGTGTTCTTCTGTGCCTTTGTCGGCGCATTGATAGGATTCTTGTGGTACAATGCCTATCCTGCCCAGGTGTTTATGGGCGATACAGGTTCGCTGACCATTGGCGGAATCATCGGTGTGGGTGCCATCATCATCCACAAGGAACTGATGCTGCCCATCTTGTGCGGCATCTTCTTCGTGGAAAGCTTGAGTGTGATCATGCAGGTGTGGTACTACAAGTTAGGCAAGCGTCGTGGCGTGAAGCAGCGCATCTTCAAGCGTACGCCCATCCATGACAATTTCCGCACGCAGGAAAGCCAGCTTGATCCGGAATGTAAGTATCTGATCAAGAAGCCCAACGGCGCCATTCATGAGTCGAAGATAACCATACGTTTTTGGATTGTCACCATCATACTCGCGGCGTTGACGATCATTACATTGAAAATAAGATAAGGTATACAATCAAAAGAAAGGAATAAGAATGAAAAGACTTGTTGTATTAGGGGCAGGTGAAAGTGGTGCCGGTGCAGCTGTGCTGGCAAAGGCGAAAGGTTTCGACGTTTTCGTCTCGGATATGTCGTCTATCAAAGACAAGTACAAGGCGCTGCTCGACAGCCATGGAATAGAATGGGAAGAGAAACATCATACGGAAGAAAAGATACTCAATGCCGACGAGATTGTCAAGAGTCCGGGTATTCCCAAGGAAGCTCCTATGGTGCAGAAGGTGATGGCAAAAGGCATACACATCATCAGCGAGATCGAGTTTGCCGCCCGCTACACCCATTCCAAGATGATCTGTATCACGGGTAGCAATGGAAAGACAACCACCACATCTCTCATCTATCATATCTTCAAGTCGGCAGGCTATGATGTCGGACTGGCGGGCAACATCGGAAAGAGTTTGGCGCTTCAGGTGGCAGAGACACCTCACGAATACTATGTCATCGAGCTGAGTTCGTTCCAACTCGACAATATGTACGACTTCCATGCCAACATCGCGATCCTGCTGAATATCACGCCCGACCATCTCGACCGCTACGACTACTGCATGCAGAACTATGTGGATGCCAAGATGCGTATCATCCAGAACCAGACATCTGCCGACAGTTTCATCTATTGGAACGACGACCCGATCATCCGCAAGGAACTCGAAAAGTATGACATCAAGTCCATCCAGTATCCCTTCTCCGAGTTGAAGGAAAAAGGATCCATCGGCTACATGGAAGAGGGACAATACAAGATAGAGTATCCCACTCCGTTCAACATGGAGCAGGAAGAGTTGAGCCTCACGGGCAAGCACAACATCTACAACTCTCTTGCTGCCGGTATTGCTTCCGACATTTCGGGCATCAAGAAAGAGATTATCCGCAAGAGCCTGAGCGATTTCCCCGGTGTGGAGCATCGCTTGGAAAAGGTGGCAAAGGTGAGAGGCGTGCAATATATCAATGACTCGAAAGCCACCAATGTGGATGCCTGCTGGTATGCCTTGGAGAGCGTGAAGACCCCTGTGGTCTTGATTATCGGTGGCAAAGACAAGGGCAACGACTATAACCACATCAAGGAACTGGTGAAACAGAAGTGCAGAGGCTTGGTGTATCTCGGTGCAGACAATGCCAAGTTGCACGACTTCTTCGACGGAATGGGCATCCCCGTCCGTGATACCAACAACATGAAAGACTGTGTGGCTGCCTGCTACGAGTTGGCACAGCCCGGCGATACCGTGCTGCTTAGTCCCTGTTGCGCCAGCTTCGACCTGTTCAAGAACATGGAAGACCGCGGCGAACAGTTCAAGACTTGCGTGAGAGAACTTTAAAACAAAACTTTTGAAATGGCGATAGACAGAACATTAGGGAATATATTCAAGGGAGACAAGGTCATCTGGATGGTCTTCTTCTTCCTCTGCATGATCAGTATCGTTGAGGTGTTCAGTGCCTCCTCGTCGCTCACCTACAAGGGCGGCAGCTATCTGGCTCCAATTATCAAGCACGTGGCAATCCTTGCTGTGGGCATATTCTTCATGGTTGTTGTCTTGAATATCCAGTGCAGGTATTTCAAGATTATCACGCCTTTTATTCTGATCTTTGCGTTCTTCCTGCTCATCTGCGTCCATTTTGTCGGACAGTCTATCAACGGCGGTGCCCGTTGGATGTCTATTCTCGGCATCCAGTTCCAGCCTTCCGAGATTGCCAAAGGAGCGTTGGTGCTCGCCACAGCACAGATTCTCAGTGCCATGCAGACGGACCATGGGGCTGACAAAAGGGCGTGCCGTTATATTCTGATTACGTTCTTTGTGATGGTCGCCCCGATTATTACGGAGAACCTCTCCACGGCGATGCTGATATTTGCAGTCATCTTCATCATGATGTTCATCGGCAGGATACCCTGGCAACAGCTTGGAAAAATACTGGGCGTATTGGCACTTGTCGGTGTGTTTGCCTTGTCTTTCGTGATGATTGCGGGCAACGACGACCGGCAGCAGTTGTCCAAGGAGAGTGTAGGGATAGAAACTACCGCCCAGGCGGCAGAGAAAACGCAAAACAAGGGCGTGGTCAGCAAGGTGCTTCACCGAGCCTCGACATGGAAGACCCGCATCCTCAAGTTCTTCGACAATACCGAGGTGCCCCCCGAGAAGTTCGACCTCGACAAGGATGCCCAAGTGGGACATGCCAACATTGCCATAGCCTCGTCAAACGTGGTGGGTAAAGGTCCGGGCAACTCTGTGGAACGTGACTTTCTCTCCCAGGCATTTTCCGATTTCATCTATGCAATCGTCATAGAAGAAACGGGTATCGAGGGAGCCGTCGCCGTTGCAATGTTGTATATCATCTTGCTGTTCCGCACCGGGCGTATTGCCAACCGTTGTGAAAACAACTTCCCGGCATTGCTGGCGATGGGACTTGCCATATTGCTCGTGGTGCAGGCGCTTTTCAACATGCTTGTCGCTGTGGGGCTGGCTCCCGTGACCGGGCAACCGCTTCCGCTGATCAGCAAGGGCGGAACGTCTACGATTATCAACTGCATCTACGTGGGTGTGATCCTGAGCGTCAGCCGTACGGCAAAGAAAAAGACGATGCCCAATGACACTTCGGCAAAGGAAACGCTTGCCGTAGCATAAAGAGAGCGGAATAAAAGACAAAAAAGTAGAGCAAGATAACAGAAACCGTATTTTTTTTGTTACTTTTGCGAAATAATTAATCATGAAATATGGACAAGGATATTAGAATCATCATCAGTGGAGGCGGCACAGGTGGACACATCTTCCCCGCCGTGTCTATAGCCAATGCCATCAAGGCGAAACTCCCTGATGCCAAGATATTGTTTGTCGGCGCACTCGGACGCATGGAGATGCAGCGCGTGCCGGCGGCAGGATACGAAATCAAGGGTCTGCCCATTTGCGGGTTCGACCGTAAACATCTGCTCAAGAACATTGCTGTATTGTTCAAGATATGGAAGAGCCAACGCATGGCAAAAAGCATTATACGACAGTTCAAGCCGATGGCAGCAGTGGGCGTTGGCGGCTATGCCAGCGGTCCTACGCTGAACCAATGCGCTGCTATGGGTATTCCTTGTCTGATACAAGAGCAGAACTCCTATGCGGGAGTCACCAACAAACTCTTGGCGAAGAAGGCTGCCAAGATCTGTGTCGCTTATGACGGCATGGAAAGATTCTTCCCGGCAGACAAGATTGTCAAGACCGGAAACCCCGTGCGCCAGGCTTTGCTCGAAACCACGATAAGCCATGAGGAAGCTGTCAAGTCGTTCGGGTTGGACCCCGCGAAGAAGACCATCTTGCTCGTGGGCGGCAGTTTAGGCGCACGCACGGTGAACGAAAGCGTGATGCAGCACCTTGACTTGGTGGAGAACTCCGGTGTGCAGTTTATCTGGCAGACAGGCAAGTACTACCATGCCGCCATCATGGAACAGTTGGGCAAGCACAAGGCGCTTCCCATGCTGAAGGTGATGGACTTCATCAGCGATATGGGCGCAGCCTACAAGGCGGCAGATTTGGTGATCAGCCGTGCTGGTGCCAGTTCCATCTCCGAGTTCTGCCTGATTGGCAAGCCCGTTATCCTGGTTCCTTCGCCCAATGTGGCAGAAGACCATCAGACCAAGAATGCCTTGGCATTGGTCAACAAGGATGCGGCGCTCTATGTGAAGGATGCCGACGCTCCGGGCGTGCTGTTGAAGACGGCGATAGAAACCGTGATGGACGAAGAAAAACTCAAGACGCTGAGTGAAAATGTAAAGAAACTGGGCTTGTCACATTCGGCAGACGTCATTGCCGATGAGGTGATCAGGCTCGCTACAAATGGAAAATAAGATGGAACTTAAAGATATTAAAGCTGTTTATTTCGTTGGCGCAGGCGGCATTGGCATGAGTGCCATCGCCCGCTATTTCCTCCATAAGGGCGTTTTCGTGGCAGGATACGACAAGACTCCTTCCGCCCTTACGCATGAGTTGGAGAAAGAAGGTGCCCACATCCATTATGAGGAGAACGTAGCCCTCATTCCTGCAGCATGTCGCGACAAGGCACAGTGCCTGGTCATCTATACCCCGGCTATCCCGGTAGAACATCAGGAACTGGTGTATTTCCGTGAGAATGGTTTTGAGATTGAGAAGCGCGCTCAGGTGTTGGGCACGCTGACCCGCACCCACAAGGGACTTTGCGTTGCCGGAACTCATGGCAAGACCACCACGTCGACCATGTGTGCCCACATCATGCACCAAAGTCATGTGGACTGCAACGCCTTCCTTGGCGGCATCTCCAAGAACTATGGCACCAACTACATCCTTTCCGACCACAGCGACTATGTGGTTATCGAGGCAGACGAATTCGACCGTTCCTTCCATTGGCTCCGTCCTTGGATGAGTGTGATTACGGCAACAGACCCCGACCATCTCGACATCTATGGCACCAAGGAGGCTTATCTCGAAAGTTTCCGTCATTACACAACGCTCATACAGCCCGGCGGTGCACTCATTATCCACACCGACTTGGAAATGAAGTCCGACGTGCAGCCCGGCGTAACGGTGTATGAATACAGCCGTGACAAAGGCGATTTCCATGCCGAGAATGTGCGCATAGACAATGGCGAGATCATGTTCGATTTCATCTCGCCCGTAGAGAACATCAAGGATGTCACCCTCGGACAGCCCATCCCCATCAATATCGAGAATGCGGTGGCAGCCATGGCAATGGCACAGATGAATGGCTGTACGACAGAAGAAATCAAGAACGGCATCGCCACTTACGGAGGCGTAGACCGCCGCTTCGACTTCAAGATCAAGACGAACAGCCTGGTGTTCCTGAGCGACTATGCCCATCACCCGAAGGAGATCTACCAGAGTGCCAAGAGCTTGCGCGAACTCTACAAGACGCGTAAGATTACCGCCATCTTCCAGCCGCACCTCTATACTCGCACCCGCGACTTCTATCAAGAGTTTGCCGATGCGTTGAGTCAGCTCGACGAAGTGATACTCTGCGATATCTATCCCGCCCGCGAACAGCCGATACCCGGCGTAACGTCGCAGCTTATCTATGACAATCTGAAGCCCGGTGTTGTCAAGCAGATGATCCATAAGGAAGATGTGCTCTCGCTCGTCAAGAGCCGCGACTTCGATGTGCTGGTGGTGCTCGGAGCAGGCGACCTGGACAACTATGTGCCGCAGATTGAAGAAATATTGAAAGAGAAAATACAAACAAAGTAAGGCAACAGGACAGACATGCATGTGAATTGGAAGAAGACTATTATTGTCGCGCTCGACGTGGTGCTTGGCATCTATGTGGCGGTGGCAATGACCTCATTCAACAAGGCTGAGGCGAGTTCTTCCGTATGCACCAAGGTGGCAATCGATATCAGCGACGGCAACACCAACGGTTTCCTGAGCAGCGGCGAGATCAAGAAGATATTGCAGCGCAAGGACCTCTACCCGCTGTCGCGCAAGATGGCGGATATAGACCCGCGCCAGATCGAAGACCTGCTGAAGGTGAGCCCCTTCGTCAAGACAGCAGAATGTTACAAGACGGTAGACGGTCATGTGAACATTGTCGTAACGCAGCGCATGCCCATCGTGCGTATCAAGAGTGGTGACGGTGGTGACTACTACCTGGATGAAAAGGGAGGCATCATGCCCAACTCCAAGTATACGTCCGACTTGATCATTGCCACGGGCAACATCAGCAAGAGCTTTGCCACCAACTCGGTGGCTTTTCTCGCAGAGACGTTGATGACCAACGACTTGTGGCGCAACATGATCGAGCAGATCAATGTCTTGCCCGACCAGGGCATCGAGCTTGTCCCGCGGATAGGCGACCATGTGGTCAACATCGGCTATCTGCCCTTCCATCGCAATAGGGTGGAGCGCCAGAAGCAGATAGAGGACTATGTGGTGCGCCAGATGACACGCTTGGAGAAGTTCTATAAATACGGACTCTCCCAAGCCGGCTGGAACAAGTATTCGTATATCGACCTCGAATTCAGCAACCAGATTATCTGCAAGAAACGTGCTGAGCACAGCGTCGCTGCCGTCCCGGCAGAACCGCAAGAGGTGGATGAGGTGCCTGCAGAGAATCCAGAGCCCGGCAACACGGCAGAGAAGACAGATGTCGATGCGAAGAAACCCGCTGCTGCACCGCAGGAAAAGCCCTCTGAGGCAAAGAAAGAAAAGGAACAGAAACAACATAAGAATTAGAAACCGGAAATAATAAAATACGTATATGGCAGAATTTATTGTAGCTATCGAACTGGGATCGTCCAAGATTACAGGTATAGCAGGCAGGAAGAATCTCGACGGCAGCATCAAGATCTTGGCTGTGGTCAAGGAAGACTCTACCCAATGTATCCGCAATGGTGTGGTCTACAACATTGACAGAACGTGCCAATGCCTGACCAACATCGTGACTAAACTGAAGACATTACTCAAAACCAACATCGCTCATGTCTACGTAGGCGTGGGCGGACAATCCATACGCAGTGTCAAGAATGTCATCGTCAAAGACCTGGCTGCCGACACGGTGATTACCAAGGACATGATTGACGAACTGATGGACGGCAACCGCAACATGACTTATCCCGACCAGGAGATACTTGATGCCGTCACCCAGGAATACAAGGTCGATGCCCAGTTGCAGATCGATCCGATCGGTATTCCTGCCACACGCCTGGAAGGCAACTTCCTCAATATCCTGTGGCGCAAGAATTTCTATCGCAATCTCAACAAGTGCTTCGACAATGCCGGCATCGCCATTGCCGAGATGTATCTGGCACCGTTGGCACTTGCCGACAGCGTGCTGAGCGAGCCAGAGAAGCGCAGTGGCTGTGTGCTTGTCGATTTGGGTGCCGATACGACTACCGTTTCCGTTTACTACAAGAATATTCTCCGCCATCTCGCCATTATTCCCCTTGGCAGTGCCAATATCACGCGCGACATCTCATCGCTGCAGATGGAGGAAGGCGAGGCAGAGAAGATGAAGCTCAAATATGCCAGTGCGTATACAGACGGAAAGGAAATCGACGATACCCTCCGCCTTCCGATCGACAAAGACCGCGAGGTGGATGCACGCCGTTTCATAGAGATCGTCGAGGCGCGTGTTGAGGAAATCGTGGAAAATGCCTGGTTCCAAGTGCCTTCAGAGTATGCCGACAAGCTGTTGGGCGGCATTGTGCTGACGGGTGGCGGTTCCAATCTGAAGAACATAGAATGTGCGTTCCGCAACCATACGCACGTAGACAAGATACGCATCGCCAAGTTCATCATCCCAACCGTAGACTCTACCGATCCTTCTGTCAATGCCAAGAACGGCATGATGAACACGGTGCTCGGACTGTTGGCAAAGGGCGATATGAACTGCGCCGGACCTGAGCTGGACACCACGCTTGGACTCTTTGACGAGCAAGTGGGAACGACCACAGGTTCCACCGCAGAGAACCATCAGAAGCCCCGCAAGCCAGGCGAGATTACCGGCACGGGCGTGGTGCTCACCGAGGCAGAGAAGAAAGCCCTCGAAGAGGAACGCCGCAAGAAGGAGGCTGAGGCTGAAGAAGAACGGAAACGCCAGGAGGCTGAAGCCGAAGAGGAGCGCTTGCGCCGCGAAGAGAAGAAGAAAAACAGTCTGTCGCACCGGTTCGTACGCGGCATGAAGGATTTCTTCAACAAGATGACAGAACCTGATGATTAATTGATTAGACAACGGATTAAAAAACGAAGATTATGCCAAACGCAAATAGAGAAAACAATATAGTCGATTTCGGTGAACCCGAGAAAGGCAACAGCATCATTAAGGTGATCGGTGTGGGCGGAGGCGGCGGCAATGCCGTCAACCACATGTATCGCGAAGGTATCCATGACGTGAGCTTTGTGCTGTGCAACACAGACAACCAGGCGCTCAACGACTCTCCCGTGCCCATCCATCTGCAGCTCGGCAAGGAAGGATTGGGAGCCGGCAACCGTCCTGCCAAGGCTCGCCAGGCAGCCGAAGAGAGCATCGAGGACGTGCGCCGCATGCTCAACGACGGCACGAAGATGGCGTTCATCACTGCCGGAATGGGCGGCGGAACCGGTACAGGTGCCGCTCCTGTCATTGCCCGCGTATCCAAAGAACTGGGCATCCTTACGGTTGGTATCGTGACCATCCCGTTCCGCTTCGAGGGACCGAAGAAGATCGACCAGGCACTCGACGGTGTGGAAGAGATGGCGAAGCATGTAGACGCGCTGCTGGTGATCAACAACGAACGTCTGCGCGAGATCTATCCCGAACTCACCGTGCTCGATGCCTTTGCCAAGGCAGACGACACGCTGAGCGTGGCTGCCAAGAGCATCGCCGAGATCATCACGGTGCACGGACTCATCAACCTCGACTTCAACGACGTGAAGACCGTGCTCAAGGATGGCGGTGTGGCGATCATGAGCACAGGTTATGGCGAGGGCGACGGCCGTGTGAAGAAGGCTATCGAAGACGCTTTGAATTCACCGCTTCTCAACGACAACGACGTGTTCAACTCCAAGAAGATATTGCTCAGCATCTCGTTCTCCAGCGAAAAGAAAGAGAATGCCGGACTGATGATGGAGGAGATGAACGATGTGAACGACTTCATGGCTAAGTTTGGCGACGACTTTGAAATCAAGTGGGGACTCGCCCTTGACCCTGAACTCGACAAACGTGTCAAGGTGACCATCCTCGCCACCGGTTTCGGCATCGACAACGTGGACGGCATGAACGGCCATTTGAAGAAACACACCCAGGAAGAAGCCACCCGTCTCGCCCTGGAAGAAGAGAAGGCTGCCGAGCGTCAGGACCGCCGTAACCATTATTATGGCTCGCAAGACACGAAGACCAACTATAAGCGTCGCCCCCATATCTTCCTGTTCCGTCAGGAAGACCTGGACAACGAAGACGTGATCCTCGCCGTGGAAAATACGCCCACCTACAAGCGCACCCGCCAGATGCTTGACGACATCCGCCGCCAGAGTCAGGGCACTGACAAGGTGGAGGAAGAGAAGAAACCCAGCGAACCTGTGCAAGGTGGTGTAATCATGTTTGAATAATATACTTAAATACAATAGTTATGGCACTTTATGATCAAGTAAACAATGACATTAAAGAGGCTATGAAGGCCCGCGACAAAGTGAGACTTGAAACTTTGCGCAACATCAAGAAAGTATTTCTCGAAGCAAAGACAGCTCCAGGTGCCAACGACACCCTTGAGGATGCCGATGCCCTGAAGATATTGCAGAAACTTGCCAAACAAGGCAACGAGTCTGCAGCCACCTACAAGCAGCAAAACCGCGAAGACCTCGCTGCCGAGGAACTGGCACAGGTGAAGGTGATAGAGGAATATCTTCCCAAACCGCTCTCTGAAGAGGAAATCGAGGCAGCTGTGAAAGCCATCGTGGAGCAGACCGGCGCTACGGGCATGAAAGATATGGGCAAGGTGATGGGCGTTGCCAGCAAGCAGTTGGCAGGCAGAGCCGACGGCAAAGTCATCTCTACCATCGTCAAGAAACTCCTTGCCTGACCCCTCCGCTTTATGGCAAAGAAAGAACGCGAGATAAAGGCGAGCGACTATGGTTTCGGCTCTTCCGACTTGAGCGGCAACGATGAATATCGCCGTCAGGCTCTTGTCCGCAGCATCGAGCACTCGGTGGAACACATGACGCTCAAGGAACTGGAAGCCCTGAGCTACGACATGTTTACCAAGGGCTATATAGACTATCCCGACCTTTAGCCGACGCAACACCAAACGACAAAGGCGACTGTATCCGATAGGATGCAGCCGCCTTTGTCGTTTTTTATATCTTCCTCTCCGTGAAAACCATATTTTTTCACGCTGTCATCCTTACCATGATGAATGTCTGTTTGGCAGTTTGGAGACCGCCATACAACTGCATCTGACAACGAGTCTAACTGCCCGAAAAAAGGAGGTTAGTCTCATGCTCAGTACCAGCTTAGTGTTACTGCAGTACCGGTTAGGTGAAACTCCAGTACCAGATAGCCGGTACTGGAGTTTCGGTTAACTGGTACTGAAGGCGGTACTGATAGGCTTGTGAACCCTATATAGCTTGGTGGACGGTTGAGGATGTGATGAACAGTTGGTCAAAACAAAAAGAAACATAAAAGTGCGGCACGATATTTGTATGTTATACCAATAAGTAATACATTTGCATCATTAACAAATTCAAAACCACAAGAAAATGGAAAGAGACGAACTTTATAGCGCTGTCAGAGAGAAAGAAGGCATGCTCTCCACAGCTTTTCCTGCTCTGATGAGCAAGGTGTACACATGGATGGCCCTCGCATTGGTGATAACGGGCATGACCGCCTACGGCTTTGCCTCCACCAACCTCGCACTGGAAATCATCAGCAACAGAGCGTTGTTCTGGGGACTTATCATTGCTGAGTTTGCCTTGGTATGGGGCATCAGCGGTGCCATCCACAGAATATCGCTGCTGACAGCTACCTTGCTGTTCATTCTGTATTCTGCCATCAACGGCGCGATGCTCTCCTCGATATTCTACGTGTTCACCATGTCGTCGATAGCCAGCGTGTTCTTCATCACTGCAGGCACATTTGCCGTGATGGCAGCTGTGGGCTATTTCACGAAGAGCGACCTCACCTCGATGGGCAAGATCCTCTTCATGGCACTCATCGGACTGGTCATCGCCACGGTGGTCAACCTGTTTATGCAAAGCTCCGGGCTCAATCTGATCATCAGCTATGCCGGCGTACTGATCTTCGTGGGCTTGACCGCCTACGACTCGCAGAAAATCAAGCAGATGCTTGCACAGTGCGATGAAGTGAACGAGAGCACCCAGAAGCTTGCCGTGCTCGGTTCGCTCACCCTCTATCTTGACTTTATCAACCTGTTCATCTATCTGCTGAGAATCTTCGGCGACAGAAAATAGGAGTCCACACGACACCTTATTTTATATAATGACAAGCCCCGCAAACGCGTCAATGCATACGTTTGCGGGGCTTTTTTGCATGAAGCGGCAAAATAGTAGCATATTTATTTGCTTGTTCGCATATTTATTCATACTTTTGCAGCGATAAACGAATAAATATACACACAATGAAAAGCAAGTCAGACCGAATAGAAACGTTGAAGATGATTATCTCAAGCCAACAAATGGGTAGCCAGGAGGAGGTGTTGAGGGCATTGTCCAGCGAAGGTTTCAACCTGACCCAAGCCACGCTGAGCCGCGATATGAAGCAACTGAAAGTGGCAAAAGCGGCAAGCATGAACGGCAAATACGTCTACGTGCTCCCCAATGAGACGATGTACAGACGCGTGTCGAAGCCTGCCACCGCCCGCGAGATGCTCCGCACGCCGGGGTTCATCTCCATCAGTTTCTCGGGCAATATGGCTGTGGTGAAGACCCGTCCCGGCTATGCCAGCAGCATTGCCTATAACATAGACAATGACGACATCCCCGAAATTCTCGGCACGATAGCCGGCGACGACACCATATTCATCGTGATGCGGGAAGGCACTTCAAAGACCGAACTGAAGAAGGCGCTGGATGTATATTTCACATGAGAGAACAAAGAGAAGAGAGCATATTTTATAGGAGAGAGAGATTTTACAGACGAAAACGAAAAAACAGCATAAAAGAAAATGGAAGAAATCAAAGTAATGGTAGCCGACGCTTCTCACGAGAAATACGTTGACACAATCCTGGAAACGATGGCATCATCAGCCAAGGTGAGAGGCACGGGTATCGCCCGCCGTTCACACGAATATGTGGCAACCAAAATGAAGGAAGGAAAAGCCGCAATCGCCCTCTGCAACGGCGACTTCGTGGGGTTCAGCTATATCGAGACCTGGGGCAACAAGCACTATGTGACCACCTCCGGACTTATCGTTAACCCCGACTATCGCCACCGAGGCGTAGCCAAGCGCATCAAGAACCTCACGTTCACCCTTGCCCGCTTGCGATGGCCCAAGGCAAAGATCTTCTCGCTCACGAGCGGTTCGGCAGTCATGAAGATGAACACCCAGTTGGGCTATCTGCCCGTTACATTCTCCGACCTCACCGACGACGAGGCATTTTGGAGAGGCTGCGAGGGATGCATCAATGTCGACGTGCTCAAGCGCACCGAGCGCCGTTTCTGCATCTGTACCGGCATGATGTATGACCCCGAAGAACATCCCGACGACAAGCTCCCCATTGAATTGCCGCAAGAAGTGATCGACAAAATCAAGGAAAGGGAAGCCCAATCATAAATCGCCCCTGGCGGTGACACACGAAGCAAACAAGAAAAACAATTAAAATCCCAGATATTATGGCAGACAAGAAGAAAGTTGTAGTAGCGTTTTCAGGAGGTCTCGACACCTCATACACAGTGATGAAACTCTCGCACGACATGGGCTATGAAGTCTATGCGGCATGTGCCAACACCGGTGGCTTCAGTCCCGAACAGCTGAAGGCCAACGAAGAAAACGCCTATAAGTTGGGCGCCAAGGAATACGTGACACTCGATGTGACGCAGGAATACTATGAGAAGAGTCTGAAATACATGATCTACGGCAACGTGATGCGCAACAACTGTTATCCCATCTCGGTGTCTTCAGAGCGCATTTTCCAGGCCATCGCCATTGCCCGCTATGCCAAGCAGATCGGTGCTGACGCCATCGCCCACGGTTCTACGGGTGCCGGCAACGACCAGATCCGTTTCGACATGACATTCCTCGTGATGGCTCCAGGCGTGGAAATCATCACCCTCACACGCGACCATGCCCTCTCACGCAAGGAGGAAGTGGACTATCTGAACGCCCATGGCTATTTCGCCGACTTCACCAAGCTGAAGTATTCCTACAATGTAGGTATCTGGGGTACCAGCATCTGTGGCGGCGAGATTCTCGACTCTGCCGAGGGACTGCCCGAAGAGGCTTACTTGAAACACGTGACCAAGCAGGAAGAAAGCACACTGAAGATCACGTTCGAGAAAGGCGAAATCACTGCCGTAAACGGAGAAACCTTCACCGACAAGGTGAAAGCCATTCAGAAGATAGAAGAGATTGGTGCCGCCTACGGCATCGGCCGCGACTGCAATGTGGGTGACACCATCATCGGCATCAAGGGTCGTGTGGGCTTCGAAGCCGCAGCTCCCAAGCTGATCATCGAGGCACACCGCCTGCTCGAGAAATACACGTTGAGCAAGTGGCAGCAATACTGGAAAGACCAGGTGGCCAACTGGTATGGCATGTTCCTGCACGAGAGCCAGTATCTGGAGCCTGTGATGCCCGATATCGAGGCGATGCTCACCTCTTCACAGCGCAATGTGAACGGTACTGCTATCCTGAAACTCCGTCCGTTGGGCTTCGAGACTGTCGGCGTGGATTCACAAGACGACCTGCTGAAGTCAAAGCTTGGCGAATATGGCGAGATGCAGCATGGCTGGACTGCCGACGAAGCCAAGGGCTTCATCAAGGTGCTGAGCACGCCGCTGCGTGTCTACTATGGCATCCATCCCGACGAACAACGCTAATCTGCAGCATGTATGGACAACGAGAAACGACTCACCCTTTCTGACAACAAGATGATTGGAGGCGTGTGTGGCGGCATTGCCGAGTATTTCGGCATCGACCCCACACTGGTGCGCATCGCTTATGTGCTGCTGTCGTTCGCAACGGTACTGTGCGGCATCATACCATACATTATATTATATATCATTATTCCCAGTAAGAACAAGATACAATGATCAAGATAGGAATATTAGGCGGAGCCGGTTACACCGCTGGCGAACTGATACGCCTGTTGCTGAACCATCCGGAAGCCGAATTGGTCTTCGTGAACAGCGAGAGCAACGCAGGCAACCTGCTGACCGATGTGCACGAAGGTCTGTATGGCGAGACAGATATGACATTCACCTCAGAAATGCCTTTCAACCAGGTAGACGTGGTGTTCTTCTGTTTCGGTCACGGCAAGAGCCAAGCTTTTCTCAAGGAACACGAGATACCTGCCCACGTGAAGATCATCGACCTCGCACAGGATTTCCGCCTGGAAGCTCCTGGCAACGACTATGTCTACGGACTTCCTGAAATCAACAAGGAAAAGATCGCTCAAGCCCAGCATGTCGCCAATCCCGGATGCTTCGCCACCTGTATCCAGTTGGGACTGCTTCCCGCCGCTCACCTGGGCATCATCAAAAGCGATGTCTCCGTCAATGCCATCACGGGCAGTACGGGTGCCGGACAGAAGCCAGGTGCCACCACCCACTTCTCATGGCGCAACAACAACATGAGCATCTACAAGGCGTTCCAGCACCAGCATGTGCCCGAAATCAAGCAGAGTCTGCGACAGACGCAAGGTTACCTTGATGCCGACATCGACTTCATCCCTTATCGCGGTGACTTCGCCCGTGGCATCTTCGCCACGGAAGTGGTGAAAACCGACATGCCGATAGAAGACATCGTGGCAGGCTACAAGGCATTCTACAAAGATGCCAAGTTCACACACTATGTGGACAAGGCGATAGACATGAAGCAGGTGGTCAACACGAACAAGGCTTTGGTGCACTGCGACAAGTATGGCGACAAGTTGCTCATCACCTCAACCATAGACAACCTGCTGAAGGGAGCCGTAGGACAAGCCGTGCAAAACATGAACATCATGTTCGGCATCGACGAGGCGGCTGGTCTTCACCTCAAGCCTTCAGCATTCTAAAACAAAAGCAAACCATGGAACTATTCGACGTATATCCCCTGCTCGACGTGACCATCGAGAAGGGCAAAGGTTGCCACGTATGGGACAACCACGGACAGGAATACCTGGACCTCTATGGCGGTCACGCCGTCATCAGCATCGGTCATTGTCATCCCCACTATGTGGAGATGATGACCAACCAACTGAACAAACTGGGATTTTATTCCAATTCAGTAATCAATCCGCTGCAACAGCAGTTGGCAAAACGCCTTGGCAAAGCCTGCGGCTATGACGACTATCAGCTGTTTCTCATCAACAGCGGAGCCGAGGCAAACGAGAACTGCCTGAAGTTGGCTTCCTTCCACAACGGCCGCACCCGTGTGCTTTCCGCCGAGAAAGCCTTTCACGGCCGCACCTCGTTGGCGGTAGAAGTGACCAACAACCCAAAGATTATCGCCCCGATCAACGACAACAGTCATGTGACCTACCTGCCTCTCAACGACCTGGAGGCATGGGAAAACGAGCTTGCCAAAGGTGACGTGTGCGCCTGTATTCTCGAATGTATACAGGGCGTCGGCGGCATCCGCATGGCAACACCCGAATTTGCACAGGGCTTGCAGGCAGCCTGCAAGAAGTACGGCACGGTGTTCATCTGCGACGAAATACAGTGCGGATACGGCCGTTCGGGCAAGTTCTTCGCCCATCAGTGGCTCGACATCAAACCCGACCTCATCTCTGTAGCCAAGGGTATTGGCAACGGATTCCCGATGGCAGCCGTGCTGATCTCGCCCGAGTTCAAGCCCGTTTACGGACAGTTGGGTACCACCTTTGGCGGCAACCATCTGGGATGCACTGCCGCATTGGCTGTGCTCGACGTGATCGAACAGGAATATCTCGTGGAGAATGCGCGTGAAGTGGGCGATTATCTCATGGGCAAACTGAAGGAACTGCAACAGACAGAACCGCATATTGTCGATGTGAGAGGACGCGGTCTGATGATTGGCATCGAACTCGATGTGCCCCACAAGCCCATCCGCGAGAAACTCGTTTACGAGGAGCACTGCTTCACGGGCTGCGCCTCGACCAACATCCTGCGCCTCCTGCCCCCGTTGTGCTTCACCAAAGCACAGGCTGACGACTTCATTGAGCGTCTGAAAAGGGCGATGGCGTAAAAGACCAAAACACGATAGCTTATGAAAATATCTGTGATCGGAGCAGGAGCTATGGGCGGCGCATTCGTCGATGGCATGCTCAAGGGAGAAGTGTTTCAGCCGGAAGACATCTGCGTGGCGAACCCGACAGAGAAAAAGTTGGAACGGTTTGCCATGAAGGGTGCCAGCATCACGACAGACAACAAAGTGGCTGCCGGTGATGCAGACATCGTGAGCATCTTCGTCAAGCCCTGGCTGCTTGAAGGCGTCATTAACGAGATCAAGGACGAACTCGACTATGGCAAACAGACCCTGTTGATCTGTGCTGCCGGCATCAAGGCAAGCCAGATCAAGACATGGCTTGACAAGGGCGACAACTCCCTTCCACCCTTCTTCCTCGTCATTCCCAACACCGCCATTGCAGTGAAAGCCTCCATGACATTCATCGTGCCCGTGGGAGCGACTCCCGAGGAAACGAAGCTGGCGAAAGCCATCTTCGATGACCTGGGCGAGAGCATTGTCACCGAAGAGCGGTTGCTCGGGGCAGGGACTACACTCGCCAGCTGCGGCATCGCCTATGCCATGCGCTATATCAGGGCTGCCTCGGAAGGCGGAGTAGAACTGGGCTTCCGTGCCGGCGACGCACAACGCATCGTGCAACAGACCGTGAAAGGGGCTGTGGAACTGCTGCAAGCCAACGGCACACACCCCGAACAGGAAATAGACAAGGTGACCACGCCGGGCGGTCTCACCATCAAGGGACTGAACGAAATGGAACATGCCGGATTTACGAGTGCCGTGATACGCGGACTGAAAGCCGGACTTTAGGATATACATACGCCATAGAAGTTGTGCAGACAGGGAGTTTTCAATGCTGTGCAACTTCTATGCGTCTAACAAAGAAGGAAAGAGATGGCAAAAAGAATAGTTGTGAAGGTGGGTAGCAACGTGCTCACCCGTAAGGACGGTAAACTGGATGTGACGTGCATGTCTGCCATTGTAGACCAGATTGCATGGCTCAAGGAGCACGGTTTCGAGGTGATTCTCGTGTCGTCGGGAGCCATGGCATGCGGACGGGGAGAACTGAAGGTGGACCACAAACTCGACAGCGTGGAACAGCGTCAACTGTTTTCCGCTCTCGGACAAGCGAAACTCATCAACCTGTATTACGACTTGTTCCGCGAATACGGACTTCACGTGGGACAGGTGCTCACCATGAAAGAGAGCTTTTCCACCCGTGGCGAATACCTGAACCAGCGTGCCTGCATGAGCGTGATGATCGAAAACGGCGTGATACCCATCGTCAATGAGAACGACACGGTGAGTGTCACCGAACTGATGTTCACTGATAACGACGAATTGTCGGGACTCATCGCGTCGATGATGGATGCCGAGACACTCATCATCCTGAGCAATGTAGACGGCATCTACAATGGTGCCCCCTCAGACCCACGCTCACGCGTGATACCCTCTGTCTATCACGACCGCGACATCTCGGAATACATCCTCGACGAGAAAAGCGGCTTCGGACGCGGTGGTATGATCACCAAGTGCAACATCGCACGCAAGGTGGCTGATGAAGGCATCAAGGTCATCATCGCCAACGGCAAGACACCCGATATCCTGATCAATCTGACAGAGCACCCCATGGAGACCATGCACACTGAATTTGTGCCTAACCCCGCCGGCGTTTCAGGCGTGAAGAAGTGGATTGCCCACAGCGAGAGCTTTGCCAAGGGACGTGCCATCATCAACCAGCAGGCGGTGGCAGCCTTGCGCGGCGATACAGCCGTGAGTCTTCTGCCTGTCGGCGTGACTGGAATCGAAGGCGACTTCGACGAGGGCGACATCATCAATATTGTGTCGCCCGAGGGAGAAGTCATCGGAATCGGCAAGAGCAGCTATTCGTCGGAAGACGCACGTGAAGCCATCGGCAAGCACGACGTGAAACCGCTCGTGCATTATGACTACCTTTATATAGAATAAGAGAGGAATGAAAGAGATATTTGAAAGGGTCAAGACTGCCAGCAAGCAGTTGGCTCTCATCACCGACGAGCAGCGCAACGGGATACTCCTGTCACTGGCTGATGCCATTGGACAGCATGAAACTGCCTTGTTGCAGGCAAATGCACAGGACCTGGAGCGTATGGACAAGAGCAATCCGCTCTACGACCGACTGCAGCTCACCTCAGAACGGTTGGCAGGCATCGCCTCCGACATGCGCCATGTGGCAAGTCTGCCTTCGCCCCTCGGCATTGTGACCAAGCACCGCGTGCTCGACAACGGACTCGACCTGAAGCGTGTGAGCGTGCCCTTCGGGGTGATTGGCATGATTTACGAAGCCCGTCCCAATGTGAGTTTCGATGTGTTCTCGCTCTGCTTCAAAAGCGGCAATGCCTGCGTGCTGAAGGGAGGAAAAGATGCAGACCAGTCCAACCGGGCTATCGTCGGTCTTATCCACGACGTGCTCGGACAATTCGGCATCTCGCCCGATGTGGTGGCACTGTTGCCTGCCACACACGAGGCAACGGCAGAGATGCTCAATGCTGTGGGCTACATCGACCTGTGCATCCCGCGTGGCGGCAAGAAACTCATCGAGTTCGTGCGCGACACTGCCCGCATCCCCGTGATAGAGACCGGTGCCGGTGTGGTGAATACCTACTTCGACAAGGATGGCGACACCGAGATGGGAGCACGCATCATCAACAATGCCAAGACCCGGCGTGTGAGCGTGTGCAATGCCCTCGACTGCCTGCTCATCAACAGCTATCGTCTCGCCGACCTGCCACAGCTCTGCCGCCCACTTGCCGATAGCAATGTGGTGATCCACGCAGACCAGCGCGCATTCGATGCCTTGAGCGGCAACTATCCCGAACAACTGCTGCAACCAGCCGATGGCCATACATACGGCACCGAGTTTATGGACTATGCCATGGCAATCAAGACCGTAGACGGCATCGATGAAGCCTTGGCACACATCGCCCGCTATGGCAGTGGGCACAGCGAGTGCATCATCACAAGCGACGAGCAAACGGCGCACCTTTTCCAATCACAGGTGGATGCCGCTTGTGTCTATTGGAATGCGCCGACCAGTTTTACCGACGGTGCCCAGTTTGGCTTGGGCGCCGAGATTGGTATCAGTACTCAGAAGCTCGGTCCGCGCGGTCCGATGGCGCTCGAAGAGATTACCACCTACAAATGGATCATAGAAGGCAACGGACAAATCAGAAAATAAAAGGAGAAAAGATATGAAGACATTTTTCAATGTAGAAGACCTCGGCGACCTGAACAAGGCGCTTGCTGAGGCACAGGAAGTGAAGAAAGACAGGTTCGCGTTCCAGTCGTTGGGCAAGAACAAAACCCTGTTGATGATATTCTTCAACAACAGTTTGCGCACCCGTCTCAGCACGCAGAAGGCTGCCATGAACTTGGGCATGAACGTTATCGTGCTTGACGTGAACGCCGGTGCATGGAAACTGGAAACCGAGCGTGGTGTCATCATGGACGGTGACAAGAGCGAACACCTGCTGGAGGCTATCCCCGTGATGGCAAGCTACTGCGACATCATCGCCGTGCGCTCGTTTGCAGGACTCAAAGACCGTGAGTATGACTATGCCGAGACCGTGGTCAACCAGTTTGTGAAATTCAGCGGTCGTCCCGTGGTGGCGATGGAAACAGCCACGGTGCATCCTTTGCAGGCTTTTGCCGACCTGATTACCATCAGCGAGCACAAGCAGACAGCCCGCCCGAAGGTGGTGCTCACCTGGGCACCGCATTGCCGTGCCCTGCCACAGGCGGTGCCGAACTCTTTCGCACAGTGGATGAATGCCGCTGACGTGGACTTCGTGGTGACGCAACCGGAAGGTTATGAGCTGGATCCGAAGTTCGTGGGCAATGCTCATGTGGAATACGACCAGCGGAAGGCACTTGAAGGAGCCGACTTCGTGTATGCCAAGAACTGGAGTTGCCCGGGCGTGACCAATCCCGATGACTATGGCAAGATACTGAGCAAAGACATGAGCTGGACCATCGACACAGAGCATATGAGCTGGACCAACAACGGCTACTTCATGCACTGCCTGCCCGTGCGTCGCGGTCTCATCGTTACTGATGACGTGATCGAAAGCGACCACTCGCTCGTCATCCCCGAAGCAGCCAACCGCGAGATTTCTGCCGAGGTGGTGTTGAAGCGCGTGCTCGAAACGCTTTAATCTCACAATCGGTATATAAACAGTTAGGGTCGCCAAGCAATTGCTTGGCGACCCTAACTGTTTTAAAGGATGCTTATTGGATATTGACCGTAATCTCCTTTTCCTGTGGCATCAGACAGGCATGACTGTCGCAGCACTGGTAATTGACGGTAATCTTTACCTTGCCTTTGCCCGACACCGCCTGGCGGAAAATGACATCGCCCGTATAGATTGTCGTGCCATCGGCGTTCAGTATGGAAGCATGTGGCAGGGCGAGTTTCCCTGCCAACTGGCAACCTTCACTTGGCTCAAACTTTATCTCTGTTGGGATAAACGGGTCTTTGGGTGACACCATCGCATAGATATGGAACCCATCATGAATCTTGGCTCTGAGCACAATATGCTTCTCACCATTGCCTGCATATTCCACATTGGCGGAAAGGCTTACGGGGTTCGTTACCGAAGTTTCCTCTTTCAGCGTGGGCAACTTCTCTTCTGCCTCTTCCTTTTTCAGCACGCTGTAGTCGTTGCCTGGCGTATTGGGTTCTGTGGAATTGACCAGATAGAACCATCCTCCAGATTCGGTGAAGAACAGCTTTGACTGGTAGCGGTTGTACCACTCGCGCCACTGGCGTGCGTTGTCATAGCGCAAAAGGGTGTAGCGGTAGAGGATACGCTTGGCTTTCGCTACATCCTGTCCCGTTTCCCATAAGCTTATTGCCTTGTCGAGCAATCGTTTGTCGCTGTTGACAATGCCGAGGCTCTTGGCATCCTCGTCCACCGTGATGTCATACATGCCCTTTCCTCCATAGAAATAGGGCTTGTTCTCATCATAATAGCGGATGTAAGCCTGTTCGTCGGTTCCGAATTGGTCAAACAAGTCTTTGTTGTATCGCTTCAGAAAGTCTTCGTATGACGGCTTTGGCTCCGGTGTGTAGTCGAGCAGTTGTTCCTCCCGCTTTGTGATGGCTTTGCCTGCAGCCTGCTTGTCTTTCACAGCCTGTTGCTCCTTCAAGAGATTGGCGTTCCACTCCGCATCCGACTTCAATCGGTCTTCGTAGGCCGCACGGGTGGCGAGATATTTCTTCTCTTTCAAGTATTCACGTGTAGCAATCCGATCGTTATATTTGCGTGCAATAGGTTTCCCGGCAAACTTTGAGATATAGACCACGGCATTGGCGAAGACCGTCTTTGCCTCGTCTGTCAAGAAACGTGGGGAGGCGGCAAACCCCCAGTGCAGGAAGTTGGCATGTCTGCCTATAGCTACAGCATCGATGGTCTTGGCGCACACACCGCTTGAAATGTATTCAGCATCGGGCGAGTCTGTGTAGCCCCATGGACGTGCCACCATGCCGATGCGGAAGTTGGGGTCAGACTGATAGCCTTTGGTCTGCACTTCCCACATGGGAATTTGGGCAGGTATCTTCTCGTCGACGAAGTAGGCGTATTCAAAAGCTGATGCTGGTGTGGCCTTTGTCTTCATGGTGAGCTTCACCTTGAAAGGTCCCTTGAAGATAGGATGCTTTGCCACCAGATGATGTGCATTGGCATCGAGGCAAAGACAGAGCCAGTCGTTCTTGATACCGATGCTGCGCCCTACGGCGTTGCCCACTTCAGCGATGGTGATGACCGGTCGGTCGAAGTCTTCTGTGAAGTAGGCGGCATCGTCCATTGCCTTGAAGTTTCCGTTCTCGTCATAATAGACTTTGCGTGCCGAGAGGGCTTTGGGTGTGCCGTCGAGCACGGTCACGTCGTAGTTCTTCGACATATCCTGCGTGTAGTCCTTGGCATCAACGGCATCCACTTGCGTGAAATAAGCCTTGAGCATCTCTGTCCACGATGCAGTCCGTTCACGTACACTGATTTGGTATTCAGGAGTGTCTTTGGGCGTGTCGATACTGTTGAGATCGGCGGAGCCGCCCACATACAACACTTTGAGTTTCATCTTGTCGGCAGCACTTGCGCACCAAATGGTGCACAAGGTTGCCAACAAGAGTGTGAAAAATCGTTTGTTCATATTCTTTTTATTATCTAAAGTTTCCCACCCTTAAATAAAAGGCTAAAAATAACAGTTTCTCAAAAATAA
>CAVJZZ010000024.1:0-39194 GCA_963654295.1 Lachnospiraceae bacterium
TTACCTCAAGTCGCTTTATGGGGTAAGGGGATTTTGTGTCATAAAAGATTCCACAACCTGTTTTTGACTCCTCTGGCTTCAATAGATTCCTTCTTTTGCTGGAAAAATCTCCTTATCCTCGGGAGTTGCGGATTTGAGGGTGTTGACTTCTCATCCCAGTTGACGACTGTGGATGTAACAGATAATTCCTGTGATCCTACAGCGAATTTAAATTCTCCGTTAAGATTTTTGGTGGCATCACAGAGCACGGTGTTTATTTTATAGGTGCCAGCGGTGAGTTTGGTGAGAGCTATGCCGTCTTC
Source organism: Lachnospiraceae bacterium (assembly GCA_963654295.1). GTDB lineage: Bacteria > Bacteroidota > Bacteroidia > Bacteroidales > Bacteroidaceae > Prevotella. The sequence goes on from CAVJZZ010000024.1 coordinate 303, forward strand.
AGCAGCCACATATGCTGAACTACCATTTGAACTACGGATTGCTGTATTACCGTTGTTGCAGACTGTCACGCCTTCAATATCTTCTGCTTCAGAGAAGTAAACAATACCAGTTGTTTTTGTGGCTTTATAGGTGATGCTCTTCTCAAGATTGTCCTTACTCAATGCGAACGACATTTGGAATCCTTTTTGGTCGGAACTCTGTGTTTTGTCTGTTGTATAGAGTGTGCCGTCTACATTGAGTGCATATGGGTAGGCTGGCGTTACGGTTTCTCCTTCCAATGCACTTCCCTTGATTTCTTTAAAAGTTGTACTATTGCTGTCAATGCACTTAACGGTGTAATTCCATGTTTCAGCCTCACGGAACTTCACTGTGATGACAGTGCTTCCGTCTGTAGCAATGGTGTAGCTGTCACTATCATCACTACTATACACGTATTTCTTGCCGTCGGTGCTATATATAGCTGCTTTTTCTGTTTCGGTCAGTTCTGCTTTTTGCCCTGCAGTACCAGTTGCTGTTGTACTTGTTTTCAGTTCATTGCCATTTGCATCAACATACTTAACCGTGTAGCTGGACACGCTTGAGGCATCGAGATATTCAAGCGACAATTTGATTTCTGAAACGCTCTGTTCACGGGCTGTATAAGTATAAATGGCAAAACCGATAGTATTATCAGTGCTTGCGTTAAGATAAGAAGTGACATCAAGCGTGATTGTTTTGCTGGATGTGGAAACATTTACGCCGTTTGTTGTCTCATCAATGTTCACGGCGTTCAGTACTGTTGCAGTATTGGTGTTTGTCCATGTAGCAGTAGTTGCGTCCCATCCCGTGTTGATTTGTGCTACTTGCACGTTGGAATTTTTTTTAGATACTGTGCATTTAGACTTGAAACTCAACGTCGCTTTCGTCAGCTTTTGTCCAGAAAGTGTCGATGATGCGTCAAATTTGGTAAGAATGATAGGTCCGGGATAATTTCCTTTTGAGTCTGGAGCTGTGAATGCTCCATTGCTAATTTTTGATTGTGAACAAGTCCATGAAGTGGCACTTGCGTTATACATTATATTATCGGCATTAGCGCTTTTTATTTGTGTAGTTTGTGTTGGTGATAGTTCCGTCGTATCCGCCCACGAGCTGACAGCCCCCGCAAGCAATCCCGTTGCTACGAGCATGGTTTTAAGTAAATGTTTTTTCATTGTAATTGTGTTTATTGGTTTATAATTCGGTTTTGATTTCGTTGGATTTAGGTGACAGGGTGTGGGGCATGCCTATTGAGGACAGGGCACGCCAAATGGATTGCGACAACTTATCGTCGGCGCAAGGTGTTGGAATGAATAAAAGTTGGTAATCGGGTGAAGACTAAACTGGCTTCTTGTGGGCAGAAGCCTACCGAGTGCGGTAGAATTCCCCCCCCCCCTAAGGATTGGTGACATCAGTCGTATTGCAGCCAGCGTGCAATAGCGTAATAAGTTAGTTTTTGTCATAAATATAGTACGTTATGTGTTGTGCAGGCGCACAACATCTGGTTTTTGGTTTTGGTTTAGTTGATAAGCGCAAAGATAGAAGAAAAAGATAAATGTTGTATCACAGACACCGATTATTTAACATACTTTCAATGTTTGGATGCTTATTTATCGGCATAATGTTTGTAGGACGAAAGGACAAAAACGGTTAGGACATCGTTGGCAATTTCATATATAAGCCGATGTTTTGACGTAATACGTCTCGACCAAAGTCCTCTTTTATCACCTTTGAGTTGTTCTGGTTTTCCTGTTCCAAACGAAGGATGGGTAGTAAGTTAGTCAATCAGTTTAAGTGCTTTCTTGTATGCTGAAGGCTCAGACCTTTTTAAGGTCTTTAAATCTTGCAAAGCGATGTCAGTGAATTTAATCTGGTAAATCATAGACTGTCTATATATTTATCCAATTCATCCATGCTGCTGAACGAATGTGTTTTCCCTTCTTTAGCTTGTCTCACTGACTCGTCTATCCGGGCTAACATTTCGGGCGTAAAATACAAATCTTCATCCTTGATGGGAGTAATCGTGTAAGCTTTGTCCCCTCTTCGAATGACAATATTCTCCCCCTTATCTGCCATATCCAATATTGCAGCTTGCCTATTTCGAAATTCTCGGGTTGATATTTGTAATACAGACATGATATAATATTTTTAATGTACCAATTTCTGCAAAGATATGATAAAAGATTGAACGAAAGAAATTCTTTTCCCCTTTTCTGCTTATTCGGAATATGAAAAAGGCGGACTTCATATCCTTGTGGGATTTGAAGTCCGCCTTTCCTGTATATTCTAAATTTTATAAATTTCTGTCTTTTTACGCGCTTACTTGCTCATGTTCATCTTGCGATTGAGGAAAGCTGCGTTTGCGAAAACGGCTGCCGCGATGGCAACGGTCAATACTAAGTATACCATAATTCTTTTCCTTTCTTTTTCGTTGTGTTATCCTATAATACTCTCTGAATGATATATTTGTCGTCAAGCCTTCTGAAGAGGCTCGCGTGTGTTGTCTGTCCAATCGGACGAGCTGGAGTGAAGCCCTTGCGGGTCTTTACTTGCTGCTCTTGATGTCGATGGTCATTCCGATTGTTGTAGCCAGTGCGAATGTAGCAACTGCAACTACCATAAATCCAAACATTGCCATAATTGTGTTTCCTTTCTTTTAAACTGTTATCCGTTGTTCAATCTTTACGTGTGCAAAGGTAATGCCTTTTGTCTGTGTGCGCACACAATAAAGCATGTTTCTTCTCTTTTTCCCCTGTTTTATTGATGTTAGTCAATTATAAGCCATAGAATGATGCCATGATGGGCGCATTTGTGCCAACTTGGCACCTCGGATAATAACAAAGAAACGGACGGCTGGAGGCAGATGCCCCCGTAGCCGTCCGTTTGCGCTTGGTATATATATGATATGTGTATGCGCTTAGAGATTCGCGTCGATCAGCGTTTTCAGTTCGCCAGATGAGGGCGTGGGCGCATCGAGATTGATCACCCTGCCGTCTTTCGAGAAGACCATAAAACGTGGAATGGCGTTGATGTCATAGTTCTTGCACAATTCCGACTTGAAGTTGTCCTCGCAGATAAACTGCTTCCATTTCGGTTTGTCCTGTGCCACCTTGCGCATCCATTTCTGTTTGTCGCTGTCGAGCGAGATGCTGATGAACTCCACGTCCTTGTTGCCCTTATACTGTGCCACCAATTTCTCGTAGTGGGGGATTTGGGCGCAGCAGGGGCCGCACCATGTCGCCCACACGTCGATGACCAGCATCTTGCCGCGGAAGTCCTTGAGCGAATACGTTTTCCCCTTGGCGTCTTGCATGGTGAAGTCTTTCGCCTCGCCGCCCTTCTTCAGGTTCTTGTATTGCTCATACACGGCTTTGGCTTCCTCCTTGCCCTTCTCGTTGGTGGTCACGGCGAGGTAGTTGGCGAGTTGCTTTTCCATGTCGTCGGGCGCTTGCTTCAGTTCCTGCAGGATGGTCTCGTCGGCAAACTGGTTGATCACGTCCTGGTTGGTGAAGATAGTCTTCAGATAGGCGTAGTAGTTGCCTCCCGTTGCGTTCTTGTGCAAGCGGCGATACCAGCGGTCGTAGCGTGCTGCCGCATCGAGGTTCTCCGGGTCGTTGCGGTCGAACGACTCTATCCAGTTGCGGAAGTTGGGGTCATCGGTGAGGTGGTCTTTCCATGCCCATCGGCAGAGCGAAACGTTGGTGGAGGCATCGATCTTTTCGAGGGTCATGCGACGGAAAGCCATGTTGCCCAACTTGTTCACCTCGCGCTTCTGACTGTCGATGTCCTCCAGCAGTTTCTCGCGATAGGTGGCAAAGTCCAGCGAGTCGATACGCGCGAAGGGCCATTTGTCCATCACCTCGAATTCAGAGTGCTTGCTGATATAGTCAGCCACATCCTGGTTGTCGCCCTTGTAGGTGGCGTTCAGGATGTATTCGTCCTTGCCGTCCTTGCGTGTCTTCACCACTTCGCCCTGCACCTCACCGCTCTTTCCCGCTTCGAGAAACAAGTCTTTCACGAGTTTCAAGTCGGAGATGAGCAGGTAAGCCTGCGATGGAGCGTCGGCTTTCACCTGTTGGTCGAACGATCCGTCTTTAGCCAGCCGCAGCGTGTCGTAGGTCTCTCCGGCAAGGTTATAGACGATCACGTCGCCCGAAGGAACACCCTTGATGCGACCCGACAGATGGAAGGTGCCGTCGGCAAGGGCGCATACGCACGCTGCCGAGGCTATGAAAGAAGAGATAATCCGTTTGTCCATATCTTTAGAATTTGCTGAGTTGGTCTTCAAACATCTTTGAGAATTCCTTCATCGACGGGCGCAGTGTGTCGCTGTTGACGATGATGCCGTTCTTGTCGATCACCATGAACCGCGGGATGCCATACACGTAGTACACCGTGTCGAGCACCTTGTCGCCCTCAGGCGTCACGCGATACTGGTCCCACGTCATGTCGTCCTTGCGCTTCTGCAGGAACGCCTTCCACTTCGGGTCGGTCTTGTCGCAGGCGATGCTCATGATCTTCACCCGCTTGTCGTTGGCATACTTCGCGTGCAGGGCTTTCATGTAGGGTATCTCCTCGATGCACGGACCGCACCAGGTGCCCCATATGTCGATGAGCAACATCTGTCCTTTCAGTTCCGACAGGCGGTGCACCTTGCCTTTCGTGTCGACAAACGAGAAGTCAGGAGCTGGTTTGCCGGGGAATACGGCACCGTATTTCTCCACATACTTCACATACTCGGCCTGTATCTGCTGGCGCAGCGAGTCTTCATCGCAGTGTTCCATGAACGCGTCTATATAATCCTTGATGTCGTGCGAACCGGGAAACTCCGACCGGAAGAACTGCCCCATCAGCAAGTCGCGCAGATACAGGTTGCCGAAATGCTTGTTGGTCACCACCTTGTCGGCGGTGCGTATCAGTCCTTCCATCCAGTCGGTGCGGCTGAGGGTGGTGTCCTTGCGCAATTCCTCATAGATCACATTGCCAATGCTGTCCTTGTTGTAGGTCTCTTGTGCATTTGCCGACACTGCCGTTGCTGCCAGCAGTGCCCAAAGAAGAAATTTTCTCATCTTGATATACGTTTATATAAATGTGTGTCTCCTTATTTGTAGGTGAACCCTACCACCTTGCCACAGATGTGCTTGAAGCTCTTCTGCAGTTCGAGCGAGCCGTCCGACTTCATCTGCAGGTAGTAGACAGAGCCCGACTTGGCAGCCTTCGACCCGTCGCTTGTGCCCACATAGAGGATGTCGGGCGAGTTGGTGGTGTCAAACTGCATGCAGTCGATGGTCTCGCCCATGTCGTAGGTAGAGATGAGGTTGCCGGTCTTCATGCTGATGCAGACAATCTTGCTGCCCACGGAGAAGTACATGAAGTCCACATCGTTGCTCGACAGGGCGTGGCAGGTGGCGTTCTCAGCCCCTTCCTTGTCAATCTTCACCTTGGCAGAGGGGTTGAGTTTCACGTATTCCTCATAGTTGTCGCCCCATGTCATGCTCTTCACACCGCTGATGCCCCACACGGTGCCCTCGTCGTCACGCATGATGGCACGCACCTCGGCATCCTCGCCGTTGGGCATGTAGCAAGTACCCCAGATCAGGTCCATCTTCATGTCGGTGGCATCGAAGTAGCCGTCGGGGGTGCTCACCAGCGGTCCCCAGTCGTAGTAGGCGTCATACATGAAGCGGCGTCCCTTCATGTCGTAGATAAACTCATAGTTGTCGTTGGCAAACATGTAGGGCGAAGCCTTGTAGTCGCCGCCCATCTTCGTGTTGAACTTGATGATTGGCTTCTCGTCCCAGAACTGTCGCTTGTATACGTTGCCGTCCACTACGGCATATTCCGTGAAGTGCCAGCTGTCGATGGCAAAGCCCTGCATCTTGCCCGGGCTGCTGGGGAAGTAGAACATCTCTTTGTTGAAGTTGCAGAGATACTTCATCGAGATAGGCTCCAGTGCATAGCAACTGTCTTCGGTCGAGATGGTGAGCATCTTTTGCGTGCCGTCGCCGCCCATATAGAAGATGCCGATAGGTCCCTTGCCGCCCTTTCTGCCGTTAATGGTCTCATAGGCATTCTCGGTCACCTTGTCAATCACGTTGATGAACGCCAGATTGGAATAGCCCTCCACGTCGCTCAGCACGGCGAGACCGTTGGAGTAGGAGTTTGCCACGTTCACGGTCGACTTCGTCTGCACGAACAGTCCCGTCTCCTTGTTGATGGTGCGGAACACCAGGTCATACTCGTTGGGCGACAGTTCGATGGGCGCTTTCAGGTTCTTCTCGCGCGACAGCGTGTCGGGGATGGCTGTGCTGTTGGCTCTGAAGATAAACCACATGTAGTCATAGTCGCTCTCGCTGCTGCCCTGCGGCAGTGTGATGTCGGGGTTGATCTCAAGCGTCTCGCCCTGCTCGATGCTGTAGGTCTTTTCCACCCCTTGGATTTCGGGTTGCGCGATGGAGGTGTAGTCATAGTTGCCCTCGTCGCTGGCGCATGACGAGAAAGCCAGTGCCAATGCGCCGCATATTGTGAATAGAAGTGTTCTTTTCATGTTGTTACTTTTTAATACCATGGTTCAATCACGTTGCCGTTCTCGTCATACACCGGATAGTTATCCTTGAAATACTGGCTCATGTAGATGCCTGCCTGCTGCCAGAACTCATATTCGGGATAATATTCCTCGTAGGTGGCGGGGAAGTCCATGCCGATCTCGCGGATGATGCACTCGTGCTTCACCTTTGAATAGGTGCCGAAGTACCAGTTCAGGTAGGCATCTTCCCAATAGGCGGGCTTGGTGAGGATATTGGAGAAGATGATGACGGCACGCGTGCGGCCCTTGATGCCCAGCGCGAGGTCCTCGGAAGGTTGCAGTTCTACGGTGAGCTTCACGCTCTTCTCTTCCAGTGCCGGGTCGGTGCTGTAGAGTGTGATGGGGATGTTCATCTGGTTCTCGCCAGCCTTCAGGATATAGTAGTCCTCCAGCGGTTTGTAGTGTGTGCCGGCGGTGGCGGTGGTCTGGTCGTCCACCACAGCCAGTTTCACCTTGCGGTCGCGGTCTGCCGTCTGTCCCATCAGGTCCACTTGCAGGCTAATGGTCGCCTCGGTGGCTTCAGAACCGGCAAACGAGTAGGAGAGGCTGTCCCTCGTCTGGTTCCAGTAGGTGTTGAGTTGGAAATACACGCAGTCCTTGCCCGTGAAGTCTTCCACGTCGTTCTCCTTGCAGGAGAAGAAGAGCGTGAGCAGCGACAACAGCAGCAATATATTTGTCTTTTTCATTGTCCGTTCGTTTTAGTTGTTGGAATAACCGAACTCGATCTCTTCGTCAGGTTCGGGGAAGATATACGTTTCGGAGGTGGTCTCTACCTGTGCGTTGGGGATGGGCAGGACGTTCTTGCGCTTGTAGAAGTAGAACAGCTGTCCCTCGCCGATAAACTCGCGCTGGTATTCCTTCTGGATTTCTGTCTCCAGGTCGTCGCCCTCGGGCAGTGGGTTGCTCGTGTAGCCACGCTGGCGGCGGAACTCTTTCAGGTATTCGATGTCGCCGGAAGCCTCGGCTGCGATGAGATACATCTCGCCGATCTTCAGCAGCGGTATTTGCGTGCCGCTCGTATATTTGTTGATATACTGCTTGGTGTTGCCGTCAGGAATGGCAAACATCTTCTTCGCACGGATGTCGAAGTCGAGACCTGCAGCTCCGAACAGTGCCTGCTTGCGCTCGTCAGCGATGGTGAGTGCAGCCTTGCCGTCGGTGTAGTAGAGGTTGTTGCGCTTCTCTTTCAGTCCATACACATAGATGCCGCTGATATATTCGTGCTTGGCAGTGCTCTCTGCGAACGTATAGGCATATCGGGAGCTGGTGTTGGCGTTGTCCTTCGACACCAGGTCGTTGCTGATGAGGCTGAACTTCTTGCTGTCGATCACTTCCTTGGCATATTTCAGTGCGTTGGCGTTGTCGCCCTTGAAGAGGCAGATGCGTGCCAGCAGGGCTGTCATGCCGTAGTAGTTGAGGCGCGAGGTGCGGTACATCCAGAAGCCGTTGTCCTTCAGATAGTCGTCGGTGCCATACTGTTCGTCCTTCTTCTCTTCATAGCTGTCGTGTGCCGGACCTATCGGGTCGATGTCTTTCACCAGGCTGCGGGCTGTCTCAAGGTCACGCACGAGCGAGTCTGCCATCGCTGCCACGGAGATGGGGCGCACAGGCGAACTGGTCACATGGCTGATATACGGCACGCCCAAGTTGTCTTTGCCCACCACGTAGGAGGGAGCGAAGCCACGCAGCACGTCGAAGTGGAGACAGGCTCTCAGGGCAAGCGCCTCACCCTCCACCAGTCTTCGGGTGCTGTCGCTGAGCACACTGCCGTTCTCCTGGATGTTCTTCAGGATATAGTTGCAGTTGACGATGCCTTGGTAGCAGTCTTTCCAGATATTGTCGATGCGGTCTTTATCGTCATCGTCGGTGTAGTCGTATGCCAGCGTGTTGGTGTAGCCCGAGCCTACCGACGAGTATTGCTGTGCCAGCACGTCGATGAAGCCCATGGTCAGGTTGCCGCCATAGGTGTTGGTTCTGCCCATGATCGTGTAGACGCCGATGAGGGCATCCTGAAATCCGGACGCGTTTTGGAAGAGCGCCTCTTCCTTGATTTGTGATTTGGGCCGCACGTCAAGCCAGTCGTTGCAGCTGCCCAGGAGCAGCAGGGATGCGAATGCGGCTATATATGTTGTGATCTTTTTCATGTTGTTGACTTTTTAGAATCTTACCTGGAGTCCCAGGCTGAAGTTGCGGGCGTAGGGATAGTCGGTGCCTCGTTCGGTCTTCACGGTAGAGGTGAAGAACACGTCGTTCATGTAGAACAGCAGTTTCAGGCGCTGGATGCCATATTTCACGAGGTGCTTGTTGTTGAACTCATACGACAGGTTGAGGGTGCTCAACGTGAGGTAGTTGTAGTCCTCCACGAAGCGTGAGGTAGGTTTGGTGCTGGTGCTGTAGTTCACACCTTCGACGTCTACGACAAATCCAGTGAATCTCACCTGGTCGCCGGGCTTCTGCCAGCGTTGGGTCAGTGCGCGTGCATCTGCATTGTATCTGGGGTCTACGTCTTGCACCTTGTCCACCAAGGTCTGGTTATACATCTGTCCGCCCATGCGGTAGCGGAAGGTGGCGTTGAGCTGGAATCCCTTGTAGGAGATGCTGGTGCCGAAGGTGCCTTCCACTTTCGGGTCGGTGCATCCGCCGATCACGTAGTTGTTGGCAGACCAGTCGCTGGTGATGTTGCCGTCTTTGTCGAGGAACATCTCACGACCTGTCTGTGGGTCTACGCCGAGCGACTTGTTCACCCAGATGGAGTTGATGGAGGCTCCTTCCACATATCTCACACGTGGGGTAGACACATTGTCAGATTTCTTTCCGCCCTCGGTCACTGTGTCCACCTTGTCATTGTAAGCCTTGAGCGAGTTGGAGATCTTCTTGAGCTTGTTGACGTTGTGGATCATGCTGCCGAACACGCTCCAGTAGAACTGGTGGGAGTGGTCTTTGATGATGGCGGCACGGGCACTGAGTTCCCATCCGCGGTTTTCCACCTCACCCAGGTTCGCCATATAGGTGGTGAAGCCGAGCGACGGCGGGAGGGTCACGGAGGTCAGCACATCCTTGGATGTCTTGAAATAGTAGTCGGCGGTGAGCTGGATGCGGTCGTCGAAGAGTCCGAGGTCCAGACCGAAGTTGGTCTCCGAGGTGCGCTGCCATGACAATTCCTCGTTGCCCATCGCCTTGAGGATGGTACCGATGGCATAGTGGTAGCGTTCGCCGGTGAGATATTGATAGGTGGTCATCGCCTGATAGGGGTCGTAGTCCTGGCTACCTGTGAGTCCGTAGGTGGCACGGAGTTTCAGCAGGTTGACGGCTTTGAGTCCCTTCATCCATTTCTCGTTGTGCATGTTCCAGCCGATACCGGTAGACCAGAAGGGTGCCCAGCGGTCTTTGGCACCGAAGCGTGACGATGCATCCTCACGGAACGACAGGTCGAGCAGGTACTTCTCGTCATAGCTGTAGTTGAGGTTACCCAGGAAGCCGACCAGACGCGATGTGTATTCGTCGCCCGAGGGCGCACCGCTTTTCTCATATTGTGTGGCGAAACTGATGTAGTCGAGGTTGTCGTTCGGGAATCCTTCTGCCTTCACGGTGAAGGTCTTCGACTTGTCCTGCTGGATGTTCCAGCCGAGGTTGGTGTTGAGCACGTGCTTGTCTTTCTGGAGCAGGTAGCTCAGCACGAGGCTGCCGTCGAAGTTGAACACGTCGCCGCGGGATGCCTTGTAGTAACCCTTGCGGTCGAAATCGTCGCCCGTATAGGTGGCAAACTCGGTGTCCTTGCCCGACTTGAACACGTCTGATGAGGTGTTCTGCACGGTGAACGAGAAGCTACCCTTCAGGCGGAGTCCTTGCAGGATGAGCCAGTCTACACCGAAGTTGTTGGTCAGGTCGTTATAGGCACTCTGGTCTTTTTGGTTCAGCGTGGTGTTGTAGAGTGGGTTGTACACCGGGTCACGGTAAAGGGAAACGGCGGGGAAGCGGTCGTCTTCCTCCAGCTGGTAGATATAGTTGCCGCTGCTGTCTCTCATGCGGAGATAAGGGTTCAGCGTGGCATATTGCGAGAACGAGCCGTAGGGCGAGTTCTTGGCGGTGACGTTGGCGAACGACAGCTGGTCGCGGAAGGTGAGGTTCTTGTAGGTGTATTGCAGTTCCATGCCGATGCCCATGCGCTCACGTCCCGATTCGCGCATCACACCCGGCGTGTTGGAGTAGTTCAGGTCGAGGGCATAGCGGAAGGCGCTGGCTCCACCGTCGATGCGGATGGAGTGTTTCTGTCCTACGGTCACCTGGTGGAGCGGCTGCGCGAGCCAGTCGGTGTTCACACCCTCACGCACATTCTGCAGACGCCAGTTGTATGCCTTGTCCATACCGATCTGGTCGTTCCACTGGTCCATGTTCCAGTAGGCTTTCTTCGATGAGTCGTAGAGGCCTGCCAGCTGCTCCAGTTCCAACTTCTGTTCGGGTGTGCAGAGGTTGTAGGCACTCAGGTCGGGGATATAGAAGGTGAAGTCGGCATTGTAGCTCAGGGCGAGTTTGCCGTTCTTCGGTGTCGTCGTCGTGATGACCACCACGCCGTTGGCGGCACGCGAACCATAGATGGCGGTGGCTGAAGCGTCTTTCAGCAACGTGATGCTCTGCACGCGGTAGGGGTCCATGTCGAACACCTTTTCTGCGGTGGTCTCGAAACCGTCGACAATGAAGATAGGCATGTTCGGACTGCCGTTATAGGTGTCGCTCATGCCAGTGAGGCTGCTGGAGCCACGCATCTGGAACTGCGGCACGCTGTTCGGGTTGGAGCCGGCGAGGTTGTTCTCTACCATGACAAACGACGGGTCTACGTTCTGCAGGGCGGTGAGCACATTCTGGTTGCTTCCCTTCAGAAGTTCCTCGCCCGATATGGTGCGTGCGGCACCTGTAAAGCTCTTCTTGGTCTGCTCGTAGTATCCTGTCACGACCACTTCTTTCAGTGCATTGCTGCTCGACATGCACACGCTGCGTGGAAGGTCGTCGTTGCCGGCGGCAATCTTCAGGTTGAGTGCGTCCATGCCCACATAGGAGAAGCTCAGTTGCACGGGGTCGGTCGGTATGGTGATGGTATAGTTTCCTTCGAGGTCGGTTACGGCAATAGCCTTTGTGCCCAATGCCTTCACCTGCACACCGGCAAGCGGCTCGTTGTGTTCGTCGGTCACGCAGCCCGACACCTTGCGGTCGTTGGCTTTCACGCGCTTTTTCGCCACCGTCACCATGTTGCCGTCCACGTGGTAGGTGCAGCCCAACTTGGCGGTGATCTGGTCGAGCACGCCTTTTACCGGAGCATCGCTCTCATTGACACTGATGTGGGGGAAGTGTTTCAGAATTTCCGAGTTGCAGATGAAATTGAGTCCCGTCTGCTTGTTCACTTCGTCGAAGAATTCCTTGACAGACACCTGTGTCTTGTTGATGGTCACCCTCTTGCCCAGAGCGGATTGCGCATGGGCTGCCGGGGCGGCAGACAACAAGGTGAGTCCAAGGAAAAAGGTGGTGAACACTTTGCTGAGATGTTCTTTCTTTTTCTTCATAATCTCTCTCTTTTTTATAGTTGGTAATCTTTATTCTATTTCGACGGCACTGCCGTGGTGTGCAATCTTGACGCCCGCCACGCTTTCGATGGCACGCAGGATGTCGTCGGCATTGCCGTATTTGTCGAGCGTACCCGTGAAGCGGATGTCTTTCGAACTTTCGCTCTGGAATGTCACATTCATGTTATACCATTGTGCGAGCACCTCCATCAACTGCTGCATGGGGCACTCTTCGAACACAAAGCGGCCCTCGTTCCATGCTGTGTAGGGTTTCACGTCGGTCTGCTGTATGTCTACGTTGTCGTTCTGCTGGTGTATTTCCGCCATCTGGTTGGGTTTCACGGCATGCTCGTTGCCGCTGCGGGTGATCACGCTGATGCTTCCTTCCACCAGCACCACCTTCGTCGTGCCGGGATGGTCGGTGGTGTTGGCGTTGAACGAGGTGCCGTATTCCTTCACGATACCGTTGTCGGTCTTCACCATGAACGGGCGTTGCTTGTCTTTCGCCACATAGAAGTAGGCATCGCCGTTCAGGTAGACGCTGCGGTCGGCATCGGCAAACTGGGTGGGGCAGACGAGCGTGGTGTTGCTGTTCATGTGGATGCGGGTGCCGTCGGCGAGGGTTATCCAGAATTCCTTGTCGTGCTTGGTACTAATATAATAGGTGTCGCCTTCGTTGAGACGGGCGAGCACCGCCTGTGCGGCTGAGTCGGATGCCACCACAATCTGCTTGCCGTCGGCAAGGGTGAGCACGGCTTGGTTCTTTCCGGTCACTTCCGCTTTCTTGATGGCTACAGCCACCTCTTGCGATAGGGTGGGGCGTATGGGCTGTGTGCTCTGCTTCCAATACATCCAACCGGCAATGAAGAGGACGGCGACAGATGCAGCATAGAGGCACACTCTGCGCCAACGTTGGGCGTGGGTCTGCAAATGGTGGATGCGACTGAACTCTTGCCATCCTTTCTGGACGTCGATATGGGAATAAAGGGAGAACTGTGCGGACAGGTCATCGGCATCAAACAACGCGTCGTATTGCTGTTGGTGTGCGGGGTCGGCGTGCAACCATTCTGCAAGGCGTTTTTCGTCTTCAGCAGAGATGTTGCCGATGAGTTTGTCGTGAATAATATCGTTGATGTCTCTTTTCATGAACTTTTGGCTTTTTATCTTATAACGACCAAAAGAGGAAAAGGGGTGACACAAAAATGGAAAAAGAAAGAAATGTTTGTCAGTTTGATAGGGAATGGAGCAATATGGCAACCAACAACGCATATTCCTTGTCGCCGAGTTTCTGGCGCAGGATGTTCATGGCGCGGCGCTTCTGTGTCTTCACGGTATCGGTGGAGATTTCCATGATTTCTGCAATCTCACGGTTCTTCTTCCCCCGCATATAGAGCATGAAGATCTCGCGTTGGCGCAAGGGAAGGGTTTCGATGGTACGGAACAACTTGGCGTAGACCATTTCCTTGCTGAGCGTCTCTCCCGTGTCGTCGAACTTGATCTCGGGATACGCCTCCATGGTCTTGCGGATGTATGACTCTTCCACACTCTTGTGCTTGAGCATGTCGAGCGAACCGTTGCGCACGCTCCGGTAAAGATAGGATTTGATGGCGGTGGAGGAGATGAAGGCACTGTCTTGCTCCCAGAGGGTGGAGAACACCTCCTGCACGATGTCTTCCGCTTCAGAGAGGTTGCCCACGAAGTTGGCGGCATAGACAGACAATCCCCTATAATACTCATTATAGAGTTGACTGAAAGTGTCCGGGTTCCAGTTCGTCTTTTCTGCCATTGTGTACCTATTTGTTTTTGCGGCCGAAGTCGGCGGGCACTTCACCCCATTTCTTGGTCTCCCATTTAATGATAGGTGTGGTGATGGGGTGGGTGCGGAGCCAGTATTCAGCCCGGGCTATGATTTGATGGAGCGGTGCGGTCTGTGGCGTGCGTTCCAGGGTGGTCTTGCACTTGCCTTTCTGCACCCAGAGGATAGCGTTGTGACTGTCGGAGTAGATGGTCTTCCCCTTGATGCCCTGCTTGTCGAGCAAGGCGAGGGCGTGCACGATGGCGAGAAATTCGCCGATGTTGTTCGTGCCGTGCACCGGACCGAAGTGAAACACCTGTGCGCCGGTCTGCAGGTCGATGCATTGATATTCCATCGGACCGGGGTTGCCTGAGCAGGCCGCATCTACCGCCCAGGCGTTGGCGGTGACTTCGGGAGGCAGGGGCAGCACAGTGTCGTGGCGCCAGTCGGGTGGGTTGATGTCTTTCTGCATGTCGGGGGAGGTGTGTAGGATATAGGCTCCGGCAGAGAGGATTCTGCCGGAGCCTGATGTGTTCTTAGGGTTCGGTCGTTACATTCTCTCGGGCACTTCGATGCCGAGCAGCGCCATGCCGTTCTTGAGAATCTTTGCCACGTTCTGGGCGATGACCAGACGCACCTGCTTCTCGGCTTCTGTGTCGGCACCGAGGATGCTGAAGTCGTGGTAGAACTGGTTGAAGTCCTTGGTCAGCTCGTAGCAGTAGTTGGCGATGCCGCTTGGCGAATAGTCTTTGCCTGCCTGCTCTACGGCTGCGCTGAAGTCGTTCATCTTCTGCACGAGCTGCACCTCCTTCTCGTTGAGCGGTGCGTCGTCTGCCAGCGATGCCGGCACGGCGATGTTCTCGGCGGCAGCCTTGCGCATGATGCTGCGGATGCGGGCGTAGGTGTATTGGATGAACGGACCTGTGTTGCCGTTGAAGTCGATACTCTCGGCGGGGTTGAAGAGCATGTTCTTGCGGGCGTCAACCTTAAGGATGAAATATTTGAGTGCGCCCATGCCCACGATGCGTGCAATCTCGCAGCGCTCCTCTTCGGTCATGTCCTTGAACTTGCCCAGTTCCTCGCTGGTCTTCTTGGCATCTGTCACCATCTCTGCGATGAGGTCATCAGCGTCGACCACCGTTCCCTCGCGGCTCTTCATCTTGCCGTTGGGCAGTTCCACCATGCCGTAGCTGAAGTGCACCAGTTCCTTGCCCCACTTGAAGCCAAGGCGGTCGAGCAGGATGGAGAGCACCTGGAAATGGTAGTTCTGCTCATTGCCCACCACATAGATCATCTTGTCGATGGGGAAGTCGTCGAAGCGCATCGAGGCGGTGCCGATATCCTGGGTCATGTAGACGCTGGTGCCGTCGGAACGGAGCAGGAGCTTCTGGTCGAGACCCTCTTGGGTGAGGTCTGCCCACACGCTGTTGTCGTCCTTGCGGAAGAAGAGTCCCTTGTCGAGTCCCTCTTCCACCTTCTTCTTGCCCACGAGATATGTGTTCGACTCGTAGTATATCTTGTCGAATGCCACGCCGAGCGCCTTGTAGGTTTCGTCGAATCCGGCATACACCCAGTTGTTCATCTTTTCCCAGAGGGCGCGCACCTCAGGGTCGCCCTGCTCCCATTGCACGAGCATGGCGTGAGCCTCCTTGATGAGCGGAGCCTCTGCCTTCGCCTTCTCTTCGGCATCCTTCTCGCTCATGCCCTCAGCCACATACTGTGCCTGGAGCGCGTTGCACTCTTCCTTGTAGTGCTTGTCGAAGGCCACATAGAAGTCGCCGATGAGGTGGTCGCCCTTCTTGCCGGTGGATTCCGGTGTGGCGCCCTCGCCCCATTTCTGCCAGGCGAGCATCGACTTGCAGATATGTATGCCGCGGTCGTTCACGATGTTGGTCTTCACCACGCGGTTGCCGTTGGCTGCCATGATCTGTGCGAGCGACCAACCGAGCAGGTTGTTGCGCACGTGTCCGAGGTGGAGCGGCTTGTTGGTGTTGGGCGAAGAGTATTCGATCATCACCAGCGGAGACTCCTCCGTGGCGTGCTTCTCGCCGAAGGTGGGGTCGGCGTTGATGTCGTTGAGCAGCGCAATCCATGCGGCAGGCGCGATGGTTAGGTTCAGGAATCCCTTGACCACATTGTAGGCAGCCACTGCCTTGCAGTTGTCTGCGAGCCAGCGGCCGATTTCTTCCGCTGTGTCTTCCGGTTTCTTCTTCGATATTTTGAGGAAGGGGAACACCACGAGGGTCAGGTTACCCTCAAATTCCTTCTTGGTCTTCTGGAGCTGCACCATTTTCTGCGGCACGTCCTGTCCGTAGAGCTCTTTCACTGCCTGGAGCACAGAGCCTGTGATAACGCTGTCTATGTTCATCTTTGCTGTTGAATATACTGTAATATGTTCGTTTTTCCAATAAATATGGTGCAAAGGTAGTGGAAATCGAAGACAATGCAAAACTCTTTGGAGAATTTGTCGTATATTTGCACCCAACCAAACCCTTTTATAGCTTATGATGATAGCCACTCTCGTAATACTCGGTCTGACTGCCCTCATGTTCGTTCTCGGCAAGGTGCGTTCCGACATCGTTGCCCTTTGTGCCCTTCTCGCCCTTTTGTTGCTTGGCGTGCTCACGCCCCAGGAAGCCCTGTCGGGTTTTGCCAACCCCGTTGTCATCATGATGGTGGGACTGTTCGTCGTGGGCGGTGCCGTGCTCCGCACCGGACTGGCGCGGATGGCGAGCCGTCAGGTGATGCGCCTGGCGGGCAGCAGCGAGACAGGACTTTTCCTTCTTGTGGTGCTCACGGCAGCCTTTATCGGTGCTTTTGTGAGCAATACCGGCACCGTGGCGCTGATGCTTCCCATTGTGGTGAGCATGGCGGCACAGTCGGGCATGAATGCCTCACGACTGCTCATGCCGCTCGCCTATGCCAGCAGCATGGGCGGCATGCTCACGCTGATCGGTACGCCGCCCAACCTGGTCATCGATGAGGCGCTCACCCAGGGCGGCTACGACTCCCTCGGCTTCTTCTCGTTCACCCCAGTGGGACTTGTCTGCCTCGCGGTGGGCATCGTGGTGATGTTGCCCATGAGCAAATGGGTGCTCGACAAGAAGCGCACGGAACAGCAAAACGCCAACAAGAAGACGCTTGAACAACTGGCGGACGAATACCGTCTCACGCAACAGATCTACCGATGCCGTGTCACCCCGGCATGTGCATTGGTGGGCAAGACGCTCGTAGAACTCGACTTGCACAACCGTTATGACCTCACGGTGGTTGAGGTGCGGCAGGAGAGTGGCGCACACTCCAAACTGATGCAGCATGTGAGCCAGCGCATACCCGGACCGCGCACCCAGTTGCAGGGTGCCGATATCCTCTACCTCACGGGTGATGAGGCCAACGTCGACAGGTTTATCGCCGATTATGAGTTGCAGCGGCTCGCCTCGGCGGGCAGTTCGTCGCATCTGGATTTTTATGATATCGGCATTGCCGAACTGGTGCTTCTTCCACAGTCGCGTCTGGTGAACCGCGAGATACGCCAGTCGGGGTTCCGCGAGAAGTTTAATGTCAACGTGCTCGGCATCCGCCGTCGCGGTACGACCATCGTCAACCATCTGGCGGAAGAGCGGTTCCGTCCCGATGATATGCTGTTGGTGCAGGGCACATGGAAGAACATCGCCCGCCTGGAGAACGAAGAAGACGACTGGGTGGTGCTCGGCAGACCGCAGCAGCAAGCAGAGCAGGTGACCCGCGACTACAAGGCGCCTTATGCCGCCTTTGTGATGGTGCTGATGGTGGCGCTGATGGTCTTCGACTTCATCCCAGTGGCTCCCGTCACGGCGGTCATGCTGGCTGGCGTGCTGATGGTGCTGGGTGGGTGTTTCAAGAACGTGGAGGCTGCCTACAAGACCATCAACTGGGAGAGCGTGGTGCTCATTGCTGCCATGATGCCCATGTCGGTGGCACTGGAGAAGACTGGTGCCTCGCGGATGATTTCGCAGTCGCTGGTCGGCGCACTGGGCGACATGGGACCCACAGCGTTGTTGGCAGGCATCTATTTCACCACCTCACTCCTCACCATGTTTATCAGCAACACAGCCACTGCCGTGCTCATGTCGCCCATCGCCATGGCCTCGGCTGTGCAGTTGGGGTGCAGTCCGCACCCCTTCCTCTTTGCCGTGGCAGTGTCGGCGAGCATGTGTTTCGCCTCGCCTTTCTCTACGCCACCCAATGCGCTGGTGATGCAGCCCGGCGGCTACACCTTCATGGATTATGTGAAGTTCGGTTTGCCCCTGCAGCTTATCATGGGCATCGTGATGGTCATCGTGCTGCCCTGGCTGTTCTGACGTCTGCCATTTTCTTTTTCAGATGGCGGTAGAGCCACCACATGGCGGGGATGAGGAACAGGTCAGCCATGATCCATGCCACGGGGTCGCCGTAACACACGCCGATGAAGCCGCATGCCGGCACGAGCCACAGACTCACGATGCAGCGGGCAATCATCTCCATCACGCCCGAGAGCATCGACAGGTTGCTGTAGCCCAGTCCTTGGATGCTGTAGCGCAGGATGACGAGCAGGCCGAGAACGGGATAGAAATAGTTGGCGATGCGCATGAACAGGGCGGCATATCCCACGATGGCAGTCTCACCGCTCTTGACGAAGAGCATCATCATATAGTCGGCAAAGGGATAGATGACGAGGAAGGTGAAGACGAAGTAGACGAGCATCACGATGATGGCGGAACGCAGTCCGAGGGTGATGCGGTCGAGCCGTCGTGCACCGATATTCTGTCCGCAGTAGGTAGCCATTGCCACGCCGATGTTCTCGAACACGCAGGTGAACAGATACTTGATGCGCATGGAGGCGGTGAACGCTGCCACATAGACCGTACCTAAGGCGTTGTTGGCACTTTGGAGCATGATGGAGCCGATGGCGGTGATGGAGAACTGCAGACCCATGGGCACGCCGTTGGCAAGCAGATGACCCACCTTGTGGTCGTCGTAGGCACGCTCGTCGCCCTGTGGAATGAGCAGTTGCATGTGGCGCTTGATATACCACGTACACAGCAGCGAGGCGAACACCTGCGAGAGCAGTGTGGCAATGGCGGCACCCTCAACACCCATGCCGCATCCGATGACGAACACCACGTCGAGCACGATGTTGACCACCGACGAGAATATCAGGAAATAGAACGGCTGTTTGGAGTTGCCCAGCGCGCGGATAAATCCCGACAGGGCATTGTAGGCGATGGTGAAGGGGATGGCGATGAAGTTGAACAACAAGTAGGTGTAGGCATCGGCAAAGCATGCGTCGGGGGTGTTGACCACACGGAGGATGCGTGCGCAGAAGATGCACGTGAGCACGGTGATCACCAGGGCAATTACTGCCGAGATGCGCAGGGCGTTGCTCACGTATTGGCGCATCTCGCTGAAGTTCTTGGCGCCGAACGACTGTGCCACGGGGATGGCAAATCCGGCGCACGCCCCGTTGCAAAAGCCCATGATGAGGAACATGATGGAGGTGGAGGCTCCCACGCCAGCCAGTGCGTTTACGCCCACGAAGCGTCCCACCACGGCGGCGTCGATGATGAGATACATCTGTTGGAGAATGTAGCCGAGAATGAGGGGAACGGCAAACTTCAGAATGCCGCGTGTGGGCGACCCCACGGTCATGTCGTTGATTTGTGACATAGGTTGTTATACTGAAATGTTGATTCTTATCGAAGACGCTGCAAAATTACACCAATCTTTTGAAACGAGCAATACGCCCGGCTTGTTTTCTTGGGCGTAGTGTAGGCAATATCAGCGCTTGTTATAGTAGGTGCAGCGTCCCCGCTGCATCCCTAGCGCTTGTTCGATGTGCTTGTCACGCCATTCATATGCGCAGGGTCAACGCGGGGACGCGTCGACTACTACAACTGTGCTTGTTCGAGGGCATAATCAGCGCATGGCGTAGTAGGTGCAGCGTCCTCGCTGCATCCCCTGCGCTTGTTCGATGTGCTTGTCATGCCATTCATATGCACAGGGTCGACGCGGGGACGCGTCGACTACTATTTTTTCACAATCGTGCTGTTATACAGGATATAATCCTTATCTTTGCAGATAGAAATAAAACAGAAACCATGAAACGATTGATGACGATGTGCTGCCTGATGCTTGCCGTGGCAGTGCAGGCACAGACAAACGGCAAGCCACAGCATGTGAGAAAACCCGCATGGCCGTCGTTCCTCACGACCGCCCAGATACCCGATGGCGTGCAGTATCTGCCCGCACCGCCCGACACATCGAGCGTGCAATATCTCTACGACTTCTCGCAATATCAGTGGGGCAAGTCGGTTCGTTCCACATCGCGCGGCGAACAGGCGGCACAGGATGCCGACCTGTCGGTGGAGGCGCTGTTCAGTCATTTCGCAGATGCTATGGGTGTTACGATGAGCCGTGAGCAAACGCCCGAACTTTATGCTCTCGTGGAGCGCCTCGGCACCGACGGAGGCAATGCTGTCCGTAAGGCGAAAGACCATTACAAGCGTCGCCGCCCCTATGTGCAGTTCCACGAAACGACCAACATCCCCGAGAAGGAGGAACGCTACAGACGCACCTACTCCTATCCTTCGGGTCACTCCGCTGCAGGCTGGTGCATCGCCTTGGTGCTCGCCGAAATCAATCCCGACCGCCAGGAGGCTATCCTCAAGCGCGGCTACGAAATCGGACAGAGCCGTGTCATCGCCGGCTATCACTATCAGAGTGATGTGGACGTGGCGCGGTTGGCAGCCAGTGCCGTCGTGGCGCGGTTGCATGCCGACGAGGGCTTCCAACGACAACTGGCACGCGCCAAGAAAGAATTTAGCCGAATCAAGGCGAATTAGTGCGTAGCTAAATGAGGGTATACCTCATCGGGCATCGAGACTATACCTCATCTGCCATCGAGGGTATACCTCATTGGGCATCGAGGGTATACCTCGTGAAATCATGAGGCTATAGGCAATGAAATATTTGCTCTTCTCAAGGAAATCATTAAGATTGCAGACATGACTACAGAAGCGTTTATCCGCAAACACCGTAACGACAACGTGCGCTCTCTGGCTTTGCAGGGCGCACGTTGTTCGGATATAGACCTGCCGTATGCCCTCGACCAGATAGCCGGATGGCAGACGGCACGCACAAAGTTGCCTTCATGGGCTGACACCGACGGCATCGTCTATCCGCCCCACCTGTCGATGGAACAGTGCTCATCGGAGCAGACGGCACGCTACAAGGCACGTCTTGCCCAACGGCTCACCCGTGGGGATGCTGCCACGCTGGTAGATCTCACCGGCGGTTTTGGCGTAGACTTCTCCTTCATGGCACAAGGCTTCGACCGGGCAGTCTATGTGGAGCGGCAGCCGCACCTCTGCGAGGCGGTGCGCCACAACCTTCCCTTGCTCAGACTGCCTCGTGCAGAGGTGGTGGAAGGCGACGGCACCGACTATCTGAACCGTATGGAACACGCCTCCGTGCTCTTCCTCGATCCGGCTCGGCGCGATACGCATGGCGGCAAGACCGTGGCGATCGCCGATTGCACGCCCGACGTGACGCAACTCGAAGAACAACTGCTCGCCAAAGCCGATGTGGTGATGGTCAAACTCTCGCCCATGCTCGACTGGCACAAGGCGGTAGAAGACCTGCAGGGCAGGGTGAGCGAGGTGCACATCGTGTCGGTGGCAGGCGAATGTAAGGAGCTGCTGCTCGTGCTCTGTTCTGATTTCACAGGGCAACCGCTCGTGGTATGCGTCAACGACGATGAGACATTCTCCTATCAAGAGGGTTCACCCTTACCTTTATCGGTAGTCGGCACCCTTTGTGAACCGCAAGTGCTGCTTGTGCCCAATGCTTCCATCATGAAAGCTGGCTGTTTTGAGCGGATCGGAAAAACTTTCGGCGTGCGTGCCGTGGCGGACAACTCCCACCTGTTTCTTGCCGCAGAGGCGGTGGCGGACTTCCCCGGCAAGCAGTATCGCATCCGTGGGGTGACGACCATGAACAAGAAAGAACTCAAAAGTGCCTTGCAAGGCATCACCCAAGCTAATATCTCTGTGCGCAACTTCCCTCTTTCGGTGCCCGAACTGCGCAAGCGACTGAAGTTGAAAGACGGGGGAGAGACCTACATTTTCGCCACGACACGAGGCAACCGAGAGCATGTTTTGTATGTCTGCACGGCGGTGGCAAGGGCTACCCGCAATGTTTAAAAAACGCTAAACATTTTGTCAGCTCAGAAAATATGTGTACTTTCGCACTCGGTTTTGAACAAAGGGGCGTAGCCCAGTTGGTTTAGAGCGCTGCAGTCACATTGCAGAGGTCATCGGTTCGAGCCCGATCGTCCCTACCTTCGTTCAAACAAAAACCGCAACATGGAGCTTTCGCCCGATGTTGCGGTTTTTGTTTTCTTATACCCGTATTACCATGCCACGCTCATGCCGAGCGATACGCTGACGTTGGAGCTGAGGGGGATAAATTCCTTGCTGGTCTTGCCGAGGATGTGGTCCATGCCGAGATAGATGTTGTATCCCTTGGGGTGGATGTTGAGTATCCAGCCCATGCTGGTGGTAAAGCTGTTGACTGCGAAGTTCACGCCGCCGTCGATCCACTTGAGCGGAGTCCAATTGGCGCTTAGGCGTCCCTCCGTCCATGAGTAGGCGCCCTTGATGCGCGTGCTGCTGAGGAAACCGAAAGAGAGCTTGCGGTAGGCGGGAAGCGTGTATTCACAGCCCACATTGATGGTGGCACCGATACCAGTGGAGCGTCCGCCCTTGTCTCCCTTGTCCTGCAAGTTGATGAAATCCGCAATCTGGTCGCCGTAGGAGTCTGCCTGGTCATCGATGGATACGCCCTCTCCGTCTTTGACAGAGATGTCGTGGAAACCGTTGAACTCAAACGATTTCTGCATGTTGGTAGCATAGATGTCGTTGCTCCACGAGATGAAACCGAGGTCGAGCACGGAGGCACTCACCTTCCAGTCGTCGTTGATCTTATAGACGGCACCGAGGTCTACAGCCATACCGAAACCTCCTAATCCTGCTCCGTCGACATCCACATTGTCGATCTTCTCATAGGTGCCTTTGCTTTCCTGGTTGTAATCCTCACGGGTCGTCTCATATTGGAATCCCTTCAATGACACGTTTGCCTGTGCGTCACCGCTCACAGTCCACTTGTCTGTGCCCGTCAAGTCGGCTTTCACGTTCTTGAACTGGAAGTCGCCGCGTGCGCCACCGAAGAGGAATTTCAGTTTGGCACCCACGCGCAGCTTCTCATTGATGTCGCGCGAGTGTCCGAATGCCAGTTCCACATACGACATGGCGTGGGCGCTGATGTCGCCCATGTCATAACTCTTGTTGCCGGTGTTCTTGGCGAACTCGAACAGCTCGTAGGGCAGTGAGATACCGAAGTTGGTCTTCGAGTTGAGTTCGATGGTGTTGTAGCCGCCGAACCCCTTGAAGCCCATGGAGAGGATGGCGAGTCCCACATCGCCGACGATGCGGTTGTTGCCCTTGCTGAAGCCCTTGAGCGCCTGGTCGGTGGAGATATAGGGGTTCATGAAGGTAGTCATCTTCTTGTCGCTCTCCGTTCCGTACATGGGGTTCTTGAGCACCACGTCGCCATAGCCGAAGTTGCCTTGCAGGCTGACGCCGATATTGCCCAGTGCCGGGATGGAGAAATAGCTCTCGTCGTTGCCGAAGGCAGGGTTCATGTCGTGACGGAACTTATAGTCTTCCGTATGGTACGCCGAGTTCAAGTTTTGGGCTACTGCTGCACTCGCAGACAGCATCATGGCAGCCGCGAGGATATATTTGTTATATTGCATCTTCATAATCGTTGCGTTTGTTGTGGGTTAGTTAGTTGAAGTCGCCAATCACCTTGCCTACAAGTTGTATCTTCACATCGTTGAGCACGAGTGAATGTTTCTTGGCATTGAGGGTGATGCCTGTCACGGCACCATTCTCGCCGTTGGCCTTGCCCGACACGAGGAACACGATGCCGTCGAGTTTCTTCACGGCATCCTCGGTCTTCTGGATCAGTTTCACCGTCAGGGGCGATGTGACGGTGGTCTTGCCGTCCTGTGAGGCTGCGATGTTTCCGTCCACGATTACCTCGATGTCGTCAGAGCTGAGCGGCTTGTGGTCCACGCCGACAGGGATAGCCTCTACGGAGAGGTAGGCGGGCACAGCGCTTTCCACATTGGCGGTGGCGAGGATGTAGCTGTCTTTCGATAGTTTGAGGTCTTTCACGTCGTCGTTCCAACCGTCGAGCGTGTCCTTGTATTCGATGTTGGCGTTCTCGGCGAAGGCAATGGGCGCTTCCACAGCGTAGGACGGCTGTATGGTATAGGTGTGTCCAAACACGAACGATCCCTTTTCTTCGGCGTTGGCCTCTGCTGTAGCGGCAAACGAGATCTTGTCGGGGATGGTGCTGATGAGTGTGGAGAGGGTGGGCACCTCTATCACCTGGTCATAGCCAGTCATGCCTTCCTTATTGCGGCAGATGCATATCTTGGAGGTCTTGTTTGCCTCCACCTTGATGCCGTTCACGTTGACGCGTGCTGTGGTCTTGCCGTCTTTCACGGCAGTGAGGATACCGTCTACCTTGCCTTCCACGTCCATGTCGTTGCTGACGGTCAGCTTGATCTGTGGATTGTAGAGGTCGATGTTCACGTTTCCGCCCTTGAGGAAGTCGGGAATGCCGGCATTGTCGATATCCACACTACCCAAGTCGTTGAGTTCGATGGTGGGCTTGAAGTAACCGGTGGCGGAGTTGATGTAGAGGTCGGTGATATTTATTTTTACCGCAAAATTGGTGGATGTGGCTCCCGTGGGGTCGCTGCACAAGGCATAGACATCCACACCGCCCTTCAGTTCGATGGCTTTGCTGCCAATCGTCAGGTCGTTGCCGCCCTTGGTGAAGTCTAACTTGCTGATGCTAAATGTTGCGTTAGCAGAACCTGTATTGGTAAATTCTATGACATTTCCCTTGGCTTCATAGTTGCTCTTTTTATCCTCCTTGAGCACCATATACTCGGGCAGGGTGATTTTCAGCTTGTCCAACTTGCCGAGACCGGTAGGCAATGTGAAGTTTATTCCTATCTGGGCGTCGGTTTCCGATTCGAGCAACTTGACCACCTCTGTGGGCTTCTGATATTTGTAGTCGATATCCAGCACACGTCCTTCTGCCTTGAGGGCATAGGATGCGGCACGCGTCCCTACGCGGTTCGATCGTGTCGAAGCTGTCTCGAATGACAAGTTGTGGTCGTATGTGTTGCCCAAAGTCAATTCAATCTTGCTGATGTTCGGATGTACGGCATTGACAGGATCCTTCATCGTCTGCAAGAACAGGTAATCACCGTTAGCATCCTCCACCACACTTCCGTTCTCTTCCAATTCGAGCACGTCGGCAAGTTTGATGACATTCGTAGAGCTGACCGGTATCTCCAGTTTGTCGCCACCGATACCGATGGTGGCATCTATGTCGCTAAGGTCGTAATCATTGTCGTTACAACTCGTTAGGAACGGGACTCCCGACATTAGGCCTAATGCAAGAAGTCTAAAAAGGATTGGATTTCTTCTCATAGATTCTTTTTTAATGGGTAAATAGATTGTGTAAACAGTTTATTGCATAAAGCGGCGCAGGCTCTGCCTACGTTGCTATCCATGTTTGCTTTTGCAAAGATAGCTTAAAAAAGAATGTCAAGCAAGAATAATCAGACATTTTTATGGAGAAAAAGTATAACCGTGGTGAGTGGTATCATGGAATGATTGGTAAAGAGGCAAAGAAAAAGGTGCAGCGACTTCGCTGCACCTGTATGTTGTTTTCTTAATATTCAATCCATTCTATCAAGTCGGTGAAACTCTTGTCACGATAATAGTGGATGCCGTTCTCTATCTCTTCTTCCGAAACGATGTTCTGGTCGCCGGGCACCGTGTTCTTCATGGCAGAAGCTGCCAACGAGAAGTCAAGACAATGCTGTGGGTTGTCTTTCCATTTCAGGAGAGCATGCAGATAGGCTCCGATGAAGGCATCGCCCACACCCATCGGGTCGATGACGCTTTCGATGTTGTAAAGGCGTGTGTGGTAGAGCTTGCCGTCGGAATAGAGCAAGCCGGTGAGCACGTGGTGGTTGGTGGTAATCTGGTTGCGCACAGCCATGAGGAAGTGGCGGCAGCGCGGACAGATTTCCTGGGCTTTGGCAAAGAGTTTGCCCCATGCCTCCAGATCCATCTCGTAGTCTTCCGATTTCGCGTTGAACGGCACATCGATGCCTGTGAGCAACTTGTACTCTCCGGTATCGCCGAAGATGATATCGCTCTCCTGGCACAGTTTGGTCAGTGTGGGGCGTGCCTCCACGCCATATTTCCAAAGGTTCTTGCGGAAGTTGATGTCGAACGAAACGGTCAGTCCGAGTTCGTTTGCCACCTTCATCGACTCTATCGTCGCCTCTGCTGAAGGTTGGGAGATGGCACAGGCGATGCCGGACGTGTGATAGAGCGTGGCATCCTTGAGCACTTCGTGCCAATCGATCATGCCCGGTTTCAAGGAATAGAATGAAGAGTCTTCGCGGTCGTAGATGACATTGGAGTTGCGCATGGCAGCGGCCTCTTCAAAGTAGTAAACGCCCAGGCGGTCGCCGCCGAACACGACGTGGTCGAGTCCCACATTGTATTCATTGAGGTGCATCTTGCACGCCAAGCCGATGCGGTTGTTTGGCAAGCGCGTCACATACTGCACGTTGTCGCCCAATACGGCAAGAGAAACAGCCACGTTTGCCTCGCTGCCACCATAGCTGCCCTTATAGAGGTCTCCTTGTCCAATTCTTCTGTATCCATACTTTGAGAAGCGAAGCAACACCTCTCCAAATGTAACAATCTTATCGCCCATATCCTTTTGTCTTAATCAAATATTAGTTTTTAATAGTATAGACAAAGGTAATCATTTTTGCTTTTCCTTGATTAAAATCAAGGTGTTAATTATCTAAAAATCCACGCAAACGTTTTCTTCGCCCGTGCGGTATGCTATATATAAAAAGGACAAGTCATGCCATGGAAAGAGGCTTGACTTGTCCTTGTGATGATGTATGATAGAAGTTCCTTGTGCTTACTTCTTCTCAGAGATGAGTTTCAGGGTATCGCGGGCGATCACCAGTTCCTCGTCGGTTGGGATTACCACTACCGGCACCTTGGAGTCTTCGGCAGAGATGATGGCTTCCTCGCCGTGGATGGCGTTGTTCTTCTCCTCGTCCATCTTGATGCCGAGGAATTCGAGACCCTCCATGGAGCGTGCGCGGGTGCAAGATTGGTTCTCGCCCACACCGGCTGTCCATACCACGATGTCTACGCCGCCCATGGCAGCTGCATATGCACCGATATATTTCTTGATGCGGTAAGCATACATCTTCATGGCGAGTGCAGCGCGTGGGTTGCCTTCCTTCTCGGCGGCGTCTACCTCACGCATGTCGGAAGAGATGCCAGAGATGCCGAGCACACCGCTCTTCTTGTTCAGGAAGTCTGCCATTTCCTGTGGCTTCATGTCGAGCTTTTCCATCAGATAGGTGACGGCAGAAGCGTCGATGTCGCCCGAACGGCTACCCATCATCACGCCAGCCAGCGGAGTCAAGCCCATGGAGGTGTCCATACACTTGCCGTATTTCACGGCAGAGATGCTGGCACCGTTGCCGATGTGGCAGGTGACGATGCGCTGTGTGTTGATGTCACGGCCGAGGTATTCGCATACGCGCTGTGACACATAGCGGTGGCTGGTGCCGTGGAAACCATAGCGGCGCACATGGTATTTCGTGTAGAGGTCGTAGGGGATGGCATACATGTAGGCGTAGTCGGGCATGGTAGAGTGGAATGCGTTGTCGAAGACGCATACCTGAGGAGTGCCTGGCATCAGGTGGTCTACGGCGCGGATGCCCTTCAGGTGACCGGCGTTGTGCACGGGAGCGAGGTCGCAGAGGCTCTCGATTCCGTCTTCCACGCTCTTGTCCACGATGACGCTCTTCTCATAGAGGTCGCCGCCCTGCACCACGCGATGGCCCACAGCGTCGATTTCCTTCAGGTCCTTGATGGCACCGAACTCGGGGTTGAGCAGACATTCGAACACGAAGTTCACGCCTTCCTTGTGGTCGGGCATGTCGTGCATGATTTGCTTCTTCTCCCCGTTGGGCAGTGTCACCTTGATGAAGGCGTTGTCGAGGCCGATGCGTTCCACACCGCCCTGTGCCAATACGGACTCGTTGTCCATGTCGTAGAGCTTGTACTTGATAGACGAGCTTCCACAGTTCAATACTAATATCTTCATTGCTTGATTGTCTTTTGGATGATTACTTGTTCTTTGCGTCCTGTGCCTGGCAAGCGGTGATGGCTACCATGTAGTAGATGTCGTCAACGGAGCAGCCACGGCTGAGGTCGTTGACCGGACGGGCGATACCCTGGAGGATAGGACCGATGGCGATGGCGTCGCCGAGGCGCTGTACGAGCTTGTAGGCGATGTTGCCCACTTCGAGGCAGGGCACAACGAGCACATTGGCCTTACCGGCAATCTCGCTGCCCGGAGCCTTCTTCTCGCCTACGCTGGGCACGAGAGCTGCGTCTGCCTGCAGTTCACCGTCCACCTGGAGCTGCGGTGCGCGTTCGTGAGCCAGACGTGTGGCTTCAACCACCTTGTCTACCACTTCGTGCTTGGCAGAACCCTTGGTAGAGAAGCTCAGCATAGCCACGCGGGGTTCCTCGATGCCAGCCACGCTCTTGGCGGTCTGTGCGGTGCAAACGGCAATCTGGGATAGCTGGTCTGCATCGGGCATAGGCGTAACGGCTACGTCGCCCATGACGACAACGCCGTCCTTGCCATACTGCTTCTGCTTGGTGATGAGAAGCATGGCGCCGCTCACGCAGGTGATGCCGGGTGCGCATTTGATGATCTGGAGGGCAGGGCGCAGAGTGTCGCCAGTGGTGCTGAGTGCGCCGGAGATCTGTCCGTCGGCACCTTCTGTCTTGATGATCATGCAGCCGAGATAGAGAGGATTCTTCACCAATTCACGAGCTTGCTCGATCGTCATGCCCTTCTTCTTGCGCAGTTCTGCCAAAAGGGCAGCATACTCTTCACTCTTGGGGTTGTTTTCAGGGTCAACGATGGTGGCCTTGTCGATGTTGTTCAGCCCCCACTTGCCTGCGAGTTCTTTCAGTTCTGCAGGATTGCCGATGAGGATCAAGTCTGCAATGTCGTCAGCCAACACCTTGTCGGCTGCTCTCAATGTGCGCTCCTCTGTTGCTTCGGGGAGTACGATGCGCTGTTTGTTGCTTTTAGCGCGCTCTACAATTTGGCTTAATAAATCCATAGTTTGTATTCTATTTATATGATAAGTTTTAGTGTCTTGTCTTTATGTTGCCGTATACGATTGCAAAAGTAAGAAATAAATCTGAATATGAGGCGCATTTCCTTTACTTATTTCTCATGTGCATGACTTGTTTCCCTATCCTGCCATCTCTGTGGTGAGGATGCTTTCCAACTGTTCTGCCGAGAGGCGCAGGCGGAATTCGCCCTTGATGGCCACGGAGATGCGTCCGGTCTCTTCGGAAACCACAATGGCGATGGCGTCGCTGCTTTGCGAGATGCCCATTGCGGCGCGGTGGCGCAGACCGAGTTCTTTGGGAATGTCGAAATTGTGCGACACGGGCAGGATGCAGCCAGCTGCCTTGATGCGCTTCTTCGAGATGACCATGGCACCGTCGTGCAGGGGGGAGTTCTTGAAGAAGATGTTCTCGATGAGGCGCTGGTTGATGTTGGCGTCGATGATGTCGCCTGTCTCGCAGATATCGTCGAGGGGCGCCCCGCGTTCGATGACGATGAGTGCGCCCACCTTGCCCTTTGCCATGTTCATGCACGCCATGACGATGGTCACGATGGCGTCTTTGTCGGAGCCGTCCTGCTTGTCGGCGGAAGAGAAGAAGCGCAGCACGCCTTTCACCCGCCTGTGGGCACCGAGGTTATAGAGGAATTTCCTGATCTCTTGTTGGAACAGGATGATGATGGCGATGACGCCGACGCTCACCAACTTGTCCATGATGCTGCCCAGCAGGCGCATCTCCAGAATCTGCGACACGAAGAGCCACACCACCACGAACACCATGATGCCGATGAACACGTTGAGTGAGCGCGACTCCTTCATCACCCGATAGATATAGTATAGCAACAAGGCTACCAAGAAGATGTCTATCACATCCTTTATGCCGAAATCCAGGAACATAGCGTCAGTCTTCCATCATTTGTTTCACCATCTGCGTCACTTCCACGCACGCCTTCACATCGTGCACGCGCAGTATCGAAGCCCCGCGTTCGAGTGCCAGTGTGTTGAGCACGGTCGTGCCGTTGAGGGATGTGGTGGGGTCTCCGCCCACCAGTTTGAATATCATCGACTTGCGTGAGATGCCCACGAGGATGGGCAGCTCGAGCACCTTCAGTTTGTCGAGGTCGCGCATCAGTTGGTAGTTTTGTTCCAGCGTCTTGCCGAAACCGAAGCCTGGGTCGAGGATGATGTCTTTGGCACCGAGGTCGCGCAGACGTTGCACCTCGTCGGCGAAGGCGATGAGCATGTCGTGGAGTGTGGGCTTCACCGACATGAGGATGTAGGGCACGCGCAACTGGGCTACGGTCTCAAACATATCCTTGGCTTCGTTCAGGGGCACGCCCGCAATGCCGGTGATGCCGCCTTCGCTCACGTCGTTGATGATGTCGGCACCATATTCCTCCACGCACATACGTGCCACGTCGGGGCGGAACGTGTCGACCGACACGATGGCGTCAGGTTGCTCCTCGCGCACCAGCTTGAGTGCGAATGCCAGGCGTCGGCGTTCTTCCTCCGGACTCACCTGTTCACCACCGGGACGGGTAGAGAATGCACCCACATCAATCATCGTGCCTCCTTCTGCCACGATCTGGTTGGCGCGTTGGCGTATGGCAGCCTCGGTCTGCACGCGGCTGCCTTCATAGAACGAGTCGGGGGTGCAGTTGAGAATGCCCATCACCTGTGGTTCGGAGAGGTCGACCATCCGTCCCCTCACATTTATCGTATAGTTCAGGAGTCCTTTCATATATAATATGGTGTAGTGTCTTCTCCGCAAAAGTAATCATATAAATCCGAACCGCCTTTATTTTTAACGCATTTTTTGTTATCTTTCCGCCCGCATCGGCAGTGCGGTGCATTTTTTGTCACAATCTCTGCCGTCGCGTGCATGGTATCGGCGGAATTTAATAACTTTGCACCGACTAATACTTACGACAATGGAAATATCAGAACTATACAGGCTCTATGCCGAGCATCCCGTCGTGACCACCGACAGCCGCGACTGTCCGGAGGGTTCCATCTTCTTTGCCCTCAAGGGAGAGAGTTTCGACGGAAATAAATTTGCCGTTCAGGCCCTGGAGAAAGGATGTGCCTATGCTGTGGTCGATGAGGCTGAATATGCCACCGACAGCCGCTGCATCCTCGTCGACGACGTGCTGACCACGTTTAAGGAGCTGGCGCGCGAACACCGCCGCCATTTCCCGGTGCCCGTGGTAGGCATCACCGGCACCAACGGCAAGACCACCACCAAGGAACTGGTGGCTGCCGTGCTGGGAGAGAAATACAACGTGATGTTTACGCAGGGCAACTTCAACAACGATGTGGGCGTGCCCAAGACACTCTTCCGCCTGACGCCCGAACACGAGATTGCTGTGGTGGAGATGGGAGCATCGCACCCTGGCGACATCAAGAAACTGGTGGAATACGTGGAGCCTACCTGTGGACTGATCACCAACGTGGGACGCGCCCACTTGCAGGGCTTCGGCAGTTTCGAGGGCGTGATGCGCACCAAGGGAGAACTCTATGACTTCCTGGCAGCCCATGACGGACTGGTCTTCATCAATGCCGACAATGACAACCTGATGCAGATGGCGGAAGAACGCCACATCGACCGCATGGTGTGCTACGGCAAGGACGAACAGTGCGACGTGTGGGGTGAGGTCGTTTCGTGTGCCCCCTTCCTCAAGTTCCGCTGGCGCACCGGTTCGCTGGAGTGGCATGAGGTGCAGACGCATCTCATCGGGTCGTACAACATCGACAACATGCTCGCCGCCATCAGTGTCGGACTGCATTTCGACGTGTCGCCGCAGCAGGTGGACCACGCTTTGGAAAACTACATACCGAGCAACAACCGCTCGCAGTTGGAAGTGACAGCCCACAACCGCCTCGTGGTGGACGCCTATAACGCCAACCCGTCGAGTATGGCTGCCGCCATCGAGAATTTCCGCGTGATGAACGTGCCGGGCAAGATGGCAATTCTCGGACAGATGGGCGAACTGGGTGCCGTGAGTCACGAGGAACACGTGAAGGTGGTGGAGATGCTTCAGACTGCCGGACTCACTGATGTATGGCTCGTAGGCAACGAGTTTGCCGATATCGAATGTCCTTACCGCAAGTTCGCAGACGTGGAGGCAGTGAAGGCAGCCATCTGTGAGCAACCCATCCACGACCGCTACATCCTCATCAAGGGAAGCAATAGCGTGAAACTGTATCAGTTGCCCGAACTGTTGTAATCTCTCCATTATCAATTGTGCACATCACTGGCAGGTGCCAAATAGCGTATCTTTGCATGACTGCATCAATATAACCCGCTGCAACCTATGAGAAATATCATATACACTTTGTTACTGGCTTTCTGTTGTATCGGAAAGGCGCATGGCACCATTGAATACACAAGTACCACATTCAACCAGACCGACGGTTTGTCGGAAAACACGGTGAGCCGAATCATACAAGACCGCATGGGTTTTGTGTGGATTGCCACCTGGAACGGACTGAACCGCTACGACGGCAAGGGTTTCCGTTGTTTCAAGGCTGAACCGGGTAAACCCTGTCCGCTGAAAGGCAACCGTATCGACTGGATAGCCGAGAATGACGAAGGCAACATTTGGTGCCTCTCGGGCGACCATCCCTATCTGTTCTTGAGAAAAGAACAGCGGTTTGTTGATGTGCTCCGGAGTAGGGTGGACGTGCCCATCGCCTTGGCGCAGAAGCGGCAGCAAGGTATTATCTGTTTCATCTCACGCTCGGGGGATATGTATATGGTGAAAGATGTGGCACCCTACCCACTGATCAAAAAGGTAAAGATCGCTCCCCATTCGGAATGGAGAATCCGCCACAGAGCGTGCACAGACCATTATGAATATACCTATTTCGGCGGGAAGTTAACCTATAAAGATCTTCTGTCAAAGACCCATGGCGCGGTGAAAATGCCGAAAGGTGTGACGTATGTCTACGACATGGCACGTTACGACGCCTCACGGCTGGTGGTGGCAACCAACCAAGGCGTTTATTTCTATGAGTCGCCCACCGTTTGTTATCCAGTCAAGGATTGGGAGGCGCGCGAGGTGAAAGGACTTTGCGTAGACCGCCAGCAGAACATCTGGCTGTCTACCTATCCCGGCGTCACCCTGCTCCGTCCGCAGCGCGGCATTACGCGCCCCAATAAGGCAAGCGCCGGGACGGAAGAAGAATTTGTCAGGGCGTTGTGTCAAGACCGGCAGGGGAACACGTGGATTGCCGACAAGAACGGCATGGTGCGTGTGGTCGGGAGCAGCGGCGTGACGCGCTATCTCTCGGCTGCAGGAAAACTGCAGTCCTCGCCGTGCTCCTTTGGCAGCAGCGTGTATTGCGTCTATCAAGACCATGCCGGCAACTATTGGTTGGGCACGAAGAAAGACGGACTTTTTCGTCTGACCCCGCAAGGTGACGGGGCGTTTGCCGTGAAAAACTATACTGCTAAGCCTGGCGGACTCAATTCACAAACGGTATATTCCGTGCTTGAAGACGAGCGCCACAACCTGTGGATAGGCACTTATGGCGGTGGTGTCAACCTGCTCGTGAACGACGGAAAGGGACATGAACGGATCTATCATGCCAACAACCAGTTCAAGAACTATCCCCACGACTGCCGGAAGGTGCGCTGCCTCTACTACGCTGGAAACGGCGTGATGATGGCGGGAACCATGGGCGGACTGGTCACCTTCTCTACCCGTGAGCGACATCCGCATTTCTACACAAACAGCCGAAACGAAAAGCTCACCTCGCTGCCCAATAATGACGTGATGCAGATCACCCGCGACCGCCGTGGAAACCTTTGGCTCGCCACGCTGGGAGGTGGCATCAGTCGCATCAGCGGCGGGTCTTTGCTGTCGTCCTCCATCCGCTTCGACAACGTGTCGGTGGTCGACGGCTTGGCGTCAGACGTTTGCCTCACGCTCCAGTGTGACCCACAGGACAACTTGTGGGTGGTCAGCGAGATGGCGCTCACCAAATACACACCGGCGAACCGCAAGGCAGTCAATTTCTCCATCAAGGAATTCGGCGGCGGCTTTGTTTTCTCCGAGGTATCTCCACTTCTTTCTTCCCGTCGTTTTGTGTTCGGCACCACACAGGGTACGCTCACTCTGTCGCCCCGTCAACTGGGAAAGAGTGCGTATATGCCCGAGGTGGCGCTGGTGCGCGTGGCAGTGGAAGGAAGTGAACGGGCGGAAGACTACAACCACAGCGACACGCTCGTGCTCGGCAAGCAGGAGCGCAACGTGCTGTTGGAGTTCTCCACCCTCGACTTCAACCGCACCACGTCCATCCTTTACAAGTACAAAGTGGAAGGACTGGACGACTACTGGCAGGTGAGCGACAATCCCTCGTTGAGTCTGATGAACCTCCCTCCCGGTCAATACACTTTGAAAATCATGTCGACCAACGGCGACGGTATCTGGAACAGCAAGGTGCGCACGCTCACCATTGTGGTAGAACCGAAGTTCAGCGAGACCATTTGGGCAAAGATTCTCTATTCGGTGTTGATGATCCTGTTGGGTGTGGCGGTCATCGGCATCGTCAGATATATCTACGGATTGCGTGCTCAGATGGAAGACTTCCGTCTTGCCACCAACGAGAAACTGGAACATTTCTCCACGCGTATCCAGGAAATTCTGGGCAACAAGCCCACGCTCGACGACCTGCAGACCGACGTGCCCGACGAGATTATCTCCCAGCAGCAGCGGTTTACCGACAAGTTGATGGAATATATGAACAAGAACATCGACAACTCGGAGCTGCAGGTGGCAGACATCGCCGCTTATATGGGCATGAGCAAGACCTTGCTTTACAGTAAGATGAAGGAAACGCTGGGCTGTACGCCGCTCAACTTCATCAACGATCTGCGCATCAAGCGCGCCATCCACCTGCTCGGGCAGTCGGACTACAACGTGTCGTCGGTGGCGTATGCCTGCGGTTTCTCCGATCCGCACTATTTCAGCCGGTGCTTCAAGAAGGTGACTGGAAGCACTCCGACGGAATACATGAAAAACAAAAACGAATAAATTCCTTTATCATCCAAATGATGTAAGATGAAAGGATGAAAATCTCTGTGCATTAGGGGCTGCAGCGGGGACGCTGCACTATAATAGTAGTCGACGCATCCCCGCGTCGACCCACCCTCACGAAAAGAATCGCACCCACAAACTATAGGAGGCGAAGCGCCCTCCCTTTGCCCATAGCGCAAATGGAAATAACTAACCGCTTAAATGTAAAGTATTTTTGTATTAAGTCATCTTGCAATGCAAGCTTAAGATCTTACAGCCAAGTCTTTTGTGGAGAAAACAAACGACTTGGCTGCTGATATTGAATGATTTATGCCGCTGAAAAGGTACGGAAAACTATTGGGTTAACCATGTTTTAAAGAAGAAAGTGTCAGAATCCGCAAGGTTTGAAATGTTAAAAGTGACAGAATTCGCGTGGTTTTACATCTGTAGTAAGTCCTTCAACCAGATCTTGTTTTATTGGAATTGGTCTAAATAGCGCGCAAAATACATATTGTTTCATAATATTGTTCTGTTTTCTTTCTTTCGTTTGGAAAAATAAATATACCTTTGTCAGTGGATAATTTGGTGGATTGTATCTAATTTCATGAGACCAATGCTTCCATGCCTCTGCGCACGCCGAGCCTTTTTGTGGGTTTTACGCCTACAAATAAAGGAGACTAGGGTGGGTAAAAGAGGCACGACATAATTAAGGCGTTTACTTGACGCTTGTCTTTGGCTTGTAAGAATCTCGCAAATTCAAATCCTAGCTAAGACTGGCAACGGTAGATGCCCCGGGTGTGATATATCAATCCCGCGTGGTTTCATTGCAAGCCATCATTGTACCCTTTTGGGTGCAGTGTGTATTTGCATATATGCTCCGCATGGATTCGATTTTCATATCGGCGTGGGCTCTGACGTTGTTCATTCTCTAGGATTGGGCAATGCGAGAGCCTTTACAAGCGGGATGGACAACAGGTAGGTTCTCCACGCTTTTTTTGTGCCCGTAATTTCCATTAAGTTTAATAGCCCATCAGGGAGGACGGATGGCAAAGTACACATTGTCTATGAAACATAGATACGTATTTGATTGCAAAAGGCTCAAGAGGATTATCGGACAAGTCTCTTCGCCTCTTTGCGGAAAGGAAACAACGGCCGTGCGTTTCGCCCGAACATCACTTGTGTTCCTCCTTATGTTATGCAGCGCAATGGTTTCTGCGCAGCAAGTGGAAGTGACGCTTACTGAAGCCGGTACTCTGTCGGAGAAGATAGCCAGCGACCAAAAGTATGAAATCACAAGTTTGAAGGTGTCAGGACCGATTAACGGAACCGATGTGAGGTATCTGCGAGAAATGGCGGGACAGAACGTCTGGGGTGACAGTATCAGTGGCAAACTGGTTGAACTTAATTTGGCTAATGCGAATATCGTAAATGGTGGAAACTATTATTATTCTGATCGTTCTTATTTTTATTATACAAAGGAAGATACGCTCGGATATTATATGTTCAGTGGATGTCGTCTGAAGAGCATAAAGTTACCTAATTCTGTGACGTGCATCGGCAAAAGGGCGTTTCGTTGTTGCTCGAGCCTGATGTCTGTTGATATTCCCAACTCCGTGACGGACATAGGTGAACGAGCTTTCGCTAGTTGCTTTGTTTTGGCCTCCGTCACTATTCCCGATTCTGTGACAAATATTGGCGAAAGCGCGTTTGCGGAATGCAAGAGTCTAACGGCCATCGACATTCCCAACACTGTGACGAGTATTAGCGATGGCACATTCTTTTGGTGCTTTAGTTTGGTTTCTGTCACTATTCCCAATTCCGTGACAAGCATTGGCAACAGTGCGTTTATAGAATGCAAAAGTCTAATGTCCATCGACATCCCCAATTCCGTGACAAGCATTGGCGGTAATGCGTTTAATGGTTGCATAAGCTTAACTTCCATAGCCATCCCCAATTCCGTGACAAGCATTGGTGGTAGTGCGTTTTATGGTTGCACAAGCTTAACTTCAATAGCCATCCCCAATTCCGTGACAAGCATTGACTATAGCGTGTTTGGACGTTGTTCAAGTCTGACTTCTATAACCATCCCCAATTCCGTGACAAGCATTGGCAATTACGCATTTAATGGTTGCACAAGCTTAACTTCAATAGCCATCCCCAATTCCGTGACAAGCATTGGCAATGATGCGTTTTTTTACTGCACGGGTTTGAAGGAGGTTATTCTACAGAGCAAGACCCTGCCAACTTGCGCTTGGAGTGTTTTCGGCGGTCTTCCCTCTGATGCCATGCTGTATTGTAAGTCATCGCTGGTAGAAACTTGCAAGAACACAAACCCTTGGTCAAGTTTTAAAAATATAGAAGCATTGCCTCTCTCTCTAACCATCACCTCTGCTGGTATTGCTACTGCTTGCTTTGACGAAGACCTTGATTTTATGGGTCTTGATATGAAGGCGTACATCGCCTCCGGGTTTAACCCTGAGACGGGCAAGGTGCTGCTGACACGTGCAATGCAAATACCAGCCGGCACAGGATTTATCGTGAAAGGCAATGAGGGAACATACAACTTATCTGCCGCCACAACCAAGTATACTTATGCCAATCTGCTTGTCGGCACATTGGAGGAAACCAGCCTGTCGGCTGTTGACGGGTCGTACTCTAACTACGTGTTGCGCAATGACGCCACCTTAGGAGTAGGCTTCCACACGCCTGTTGACGGCTATGTTCTTCCGGCAAACAAGGCCTACCTCCGCATCCCGACAAGTGTGTCGGAGGCGAAGAGCGTAATGGGACTTTGCTTCGACGGTGAAGACGACACGACAGGCTTCATCCCTGTGAGGAAACTGACAGAAGGAACAAACGGTCAGTCGGCGGTGTACGACCTTAACGGGCAGCGCAAACAAGGATTGTCGAAGGGCTTGAACATAGTGAATGGTAAGAAGATACTGGTGAAGTGATACCATATAAACGGCAACAGATATGAAAAAGGAATATGTAAATCCGTCGGTAAGTGTTGTAAAAATCGGCTATGCCGGAATGTTGTGCAATAGCGGTGACAACATGCCTAACTTTGATATTGAGGACGATTTGGACGAACTGCCTGTCCACACCGACCAAACCGATCCGTGGGGCGGCGACGCACTGTAAAGTGCGCGGTGTGAATGAGCTCCGCCATGTTTTTGCGACACTTCATAAGCCGCCATCATTTAATATAAGGGGCGCAATGCCAGGTGTGTAAACCCTGTGCATTGCGCCCCTTTTGGCTAGGAGGGTTGTTTATCCACGGTCTATCTCCCCTGAGCCGTAATCTAAGGGTTGTTTGTCGTATCTCATATTGTATAAAACGCAAAAGGCCCACCCTGGTTCGCTGTTCTGCGGGAAGCGTGGTGGGAACTGTCGGTGCAAAAATACAATTATTTATTGGATAAACCAAACTTTTTCTTGAATTTCTTCAATTTGCGTGTAAAAGCCCCATCTTGCGCAGCCATTCCTCCACACCCTGGGTATTGCCCGGCATCTCTATGCCGTCATCATCGTCCTGCGGCTCACGGATATT
>CAVJZZ010000025.1:0-37463 GCA_963654295.1 Lachnospiraceae bacterium
GCCTTGAAGCCCGAAGCGGCACAGGAGTATATAGAGCGTCTGTCGGCAATCAAGTGGTTCAACTACCTCACGAAGAAGGAGGCTATGGGCATTGTCGCGGGAATGGAGCCAGCCCCTATGTGGGATGCAGCCACATGGCAAGCAGCTGTCACGGAGCTGGACGTACCCACGGAAGAGGCACCATACTACAACAGTTACGCCCTGTTTGTGGCGATGAACCAAGTGATAAGCGACCATGGGAAGACCATTGCCTTCATCAAGGGGTTGGAGTCTGTGAAAGATATAGAACCCACAGAACTTGCCAAGTATGCCTACAGGATGGCTATTGACCTCTTGAAGGACAAGGACGGAGTGTATGACATTAGGGAGTATTTCTTGATATAAGGAGGACATGAAGGATTTCGATGTTGTGGTTGATGCTGTCAGACAGCTAAACCAAGCGTGGGCAAAATGTACCAAAGATGAAGAAAAGCAAGATACATCATCTGAAATATACAACGCCATGTGTGAAACTGATGAAGCCATCATAAGTCTTGTAGAAAAGGTTAGCCTATGCGCAAAGGCTCAATTGGTTAGCACTATGTATGGTAATACAGAACTTGCGAAAACGCATAGTACAATTGTCGGAAGAGTCTAAAAGAATGAGGTGTGCCGCATAATAACCACACCTCATTCTTTTGTTGTCTGTTAAGAATTATTCAGAATATAGTCAATCACTTTCCTATTGGCTTCATCTATTTTTTGCTGATTAAAATTGATATACACTTGTGTAACCTTGGCTCCAGTGGAGAAAGAATGTCCAAGCGCATGACTGATAATATCAACTGGAATATCAAGCTCGCTCGCTATAGTAGCCCATGTATGACGAGCCCAATATGACGTCAACTCATTAAAGCCGTCTATTGACTGAAGATATTTACTAAAGGCTATCGTGAATGTATGCACATTCTTGTATCTATCAAGAATATCCAGCAAGAAACGCTTGCCACGATATTTATCTATGATTTCAAGTGCTTCTGGCTCGATCTTGACACAATACATCTTTTGCGTCTTTTGCCGCTTATAATGAATGCAACCATCAGAAGCAATCTCTTCCAAATGGCATAAGTCCGTTATATTAATACCTATCAGGAATATAGATAGCTTGAATAGATCAATAGCCTTGTTTTGCTTTTCGTCACCTTTGAAAGAAAACAGTTTGCGTAATTCGGATATAGTAAGCGAACGTTTTAGTGTCTGCTCAGTCCTTATTTTGAAAACACGAAAAGGATACGACATTGTTATCTCGTTATCCATAGCATCACGGAATACGGCTCGTATATTACGGAAATGAATACTCCTACCGTTTACTGAAGGAGATGACTTTGAAAGAAATGTATCAAAACCAGTAAGCCAATCTTTGGTTATATCCTCGAACGTTTTAGTCTTAATTTTTGCGTCATACTCCAACATCTTTGTTGCAGTTACCCTATATATATCCTGTGTCCTTTTAGCAGTGCGTGAATCAGAGAAAGTCAAGAAACGAGAGTAAAAGCTATTTGCGGTTGTTGCGGTTGGTTCTATCAATGCAACGACTTTATTCTTTATTTGAGTAGCCGTAAGTTTGGTAAGCTCTCCTTTCTTTGTTAAATCCATAATGATACTTGACACCATGTTCCTTTGAGTGTCAATGTAGCTTTGAATTAAAGCTTTGTCTGGTCTATTTTTTATACGTTCTTTCTGCGAATCCCACTGTGTCGGATAAATTTTCTTGCCAAGATTAATGTATGCAGAAGACCCCTGTTTGTTGATACCGATTTTTAGTGGAGCCTCCTCTCCACGTTTCGCAGAACGCTTATCCAAATATATGTGAACTGTTACTGCCATACTCCATGAATTAAATTTGCGGTGTATTTGCGGTTTTTTGCGGTTTATCTGCGGTGGATTTTACCCATATTTGCTCAAAAGTACAAAAGAGTATTAAAAGACAAAAGTTCTAGAAGTCCTTTATATACAATGGATTTTGCGGAAAGAGGGGGATTCGAACCCCCGAACCGGTTTTGCCGGTTACACGCTTTCCAGGCGTGCCTCTTCAGCCACTCGAGCACCTTTCCCTTTGGATGAATCATCGCATTGTTTAAATGCGGTGCAAAATTATCTTTTTTATTTCAAATACACGAACAATCGTCTGCAGAATGTCCGTTTTTTATAATTCTTTAAGTGTATATCCCTGGGAAAACGCGCGCCACATTGGCATCAGTCTGCTTTTCCACTTCTGTTGCAGGGATGCCATAGCATGCAGCCATGCGCTCCAACACCAATGGGACAAATGCACTTTCGTTGCGCTTGCCACGGTTGGGCACAGGAGCCATGTAGGGCGAATCTGTCTCAAGCACGATGCGGTCGAGTGGGATATGTGGGATTACTTCAGGCAAATTGCTCTTCTTGAAAGTCAACACCCCGCCAATCCCCAACACGAAACGGGGGAATGAGAGCAGTTCTTCTGCCTCATGCAGGTTGCCCGTAAAGCAGTGGAACACGCCACCGGGCAGGTCGTCCTGATAGCGGCGGAGCAGTTTCACCATCTCGTTCTGCCCTTTCCGGCAGTGTATCATCAAAGGCAAACGGGTTTCTATCGACCATCGCACCTGCGTTTCAAAGGCTTCGAGCTGTTCGTTTTCGAATTCCCGGCTCCAATAATAGTCAAGTCCCACCTCGCCGATGGCAATAAACTTGGGATCGGTCTCCTGCTTCAAGTTTTCGTCAAGCCGGCGTTTCATCTCGCCAAGCACCTCGCGATAATCCGCATGCACTTCCTCTGGATGCAAACCAATCATAGGATAGGCATAGCCAGGATAACGCCGGGCGGTAGTCAACACGGTATCTACAGATTTCAAATCAATGGCGGGAACCAGCACTTTCGTCACACCTGCAGCCTTTGCACGTGCCACTACCTCATCGCGGTCGGCATCAAATTCTGTGCCGTCTATATGAGTATGGGTATCAATCATGGTCAGTAAATATATAGTGTTCGTGGCGTCTGTTATAATAAATTACGCCAAGTTTGGCAGCTGCGACATACCGTTGCTCGGGAGGAAGAGCTGCGTAATGGGCTTCTATCTGGTTCCACAAATCCAGGATAACAGCGTCTACCTCAGGACGAATGGTCTTCAACACCTCAAGTGCCTTGGCAGTACGCCCCTGCAACTGGCGTTGTGAATGGTAAGCCTCACGGAAGATGTCGTAGTGGGTAGCCACCATTCCGATAGTGGGATTATAGATGGGGCGACCTCCTTGGCGTATGCGCTGCTTCTCTCCTGTAATGGTTTTCTCCGCCCATTCGGTGAGTCCTTCTATCGTATTGATATTCGGAAGAGCCTTCATATCTTCTTCCATGCCATACAGACGGAGTAACGGACGGCGGATTTCGCCCCGTTCGACCGTCATAAACAGCACTTGCAGAAAGTGGCTCACATAGATGGTGGCACGCCGCTGAAGTGCATCTATCTTTGCAGAGTTCCTCACCTGCGACTTGAAACATACCCGATATTGCTCAGACGCCGTAAGCAGTCGGTCATAGTGAGGCTGCGCCTGATTGAGCGTCTTCCAGT
Organism: Lachnospiraceae bacterium; assembly: GCA_963654295.1. Classification (GTDB taxonomy): domain Bacteria; phylum Bacteroidota; class Bacteroidia; order Bacteroidales; family Bacteroidaceae; genus Prevotella. The sequence continues at coordinate 3,591 of CAVJZZ010000025.1, forward strand.
CTATGAAGCGGTTGCGGGCAGTGTAGATACTGTCGTTCGACAGTAATGTCTTCAGCACCTTCAACCTTGCCGTGTCCGTTTTGGGTAGTCGTCTGTAAGGCATCCGTTTATTTCTTTCGTTTCATCATGGCATCGGTGTATGCCGTCAGTTCCTTCTTGCGCTCGGGAGCCACAGAGACAGCGGCAAGATACTTGCGGCTCTCTTCGAAATACTCCGCGATTTTAGCTTCAGCCAAGCGGTCTATACCTATTATATTATATAGCTCCGTCACCGCCGCAATTTTCTCCTTCGGGTCGAAATCGGCAGCAGAAATCCAACGTTTCAGCTCTGCACGTTGCTCGTCATCTGCCATGTTCCAGGCGTTGATGAGCATGTAGGTTTTCTTATTCGACACGATATCACCACCAATAGCCTTGCCGAACACTGCCGGGTCGCCATAGACATCCAGGTAGTCATCCTGTAACTGGAATGCCAAACCGATCTTCTCGCCGAAGCGATAGAGATTGTCGGCATCGGCTTGGGGGGCATCTGCCAACATCGCACCCATCTTCAAGGCACAGGCAAGCAGCACGCTCGTCTTCAAGCGGATCATCTCGATGTATTCTTCCTCGCGCACATCGGTACGCGTTTCAAACTCCATGTCTAACTGTTGTCCCTCGCAAATCTCAAGCGAAGTGGTATTAAACAAGTCCATCACGGGCCGTATCTTGTCTGTAGGCACCTGAACCATACGTTCGTATGCCTGCACCAGCATGGCGTCGCCCGACAAGATGGCGGTGTTGTCACCCCACTTCTTATGCACAGTCTGCATGCCGCGTCGCATGTCTGCGCGGTCCATCAAATCGTCATGAAGCAACGTGAAATTATGGTAGGTCTCCAGTGCACAGGCTGGCATCAGTATGCTTTGGGGATCATCCTTATAGAGATTGTAGGCGAGAAGCATCAGTGTAGGACGGATGCGCTTGCCTCCTAAAGACAAGATGTAGCGGATAGGTTCATACAGACTGGCCGGTTGGCGGTCGTAAGGCAATTTCTCGATGAACGTGTTTACCTCGTTCTGGATTTCTTTAGCTGTCAGCATCATATTTTCAGTTATAACTTGAACACGATTGGAATACACACCATGGTTTGGCAGGGCTTCCCCTTTTCGGTTCCGGGCTTCCACTTCGGGAGCATCCGGACTACACGCAACGCCTCTCTGTCGAGCAACGGGTCTACCGACGTCACCACCTTTGCGTTGCCCGGTGTGCCGTCTTTGCCAATGACAAACGAAACCACGACCTTACCTTCTATCTTCTGTTGCTTTGCCATGAGAGGGTATTTCAGATTCTTGCGTAGCCATTTCATAAATTCCACCATCCCCCCGGGAAAGTCTGGCAATTCCTCCACCACTCGGAAATTGAGCGGATTGTCGGGATCTTTCACGGGCAATGGCGACAACGCTTGGGTGTCATCATTCTTGCTGCTGGTCTCCTCGCCGGCAAGTCCACTACCCGATATGCCTTCGCCGGTGATGTTGGCATCATCGTTCAGTTTGGTTTCGTTGAGTTGGTCAATGAGATTGTCGGCTTTCACCGTATTGATTTTCTCTGTAATCGTCGATGATTGAGAAGTGGGAGCAGCCGCCACCATATCCTTCTGCTCCAAGGCTGGAACACTTTCAAAGTCCTGCGCCAGGTCTTCAATCTGGTCGGAAACATCATCGGTATCATGGTCAGTAGAGGTGTATTCCAAAGCTACAAACAGCACAGACAGCACGATGACCAATCCGGTCAGCCACGCTGTCAACCTGTATTTCTCCAAGTCAGCCACTGGTAACTTCCTGTTTTCCATCTCCATTCGTTTTTCCGTAGGGCCGCTACTGACGCGACTCGCCTAAAAATATCACCGCAAAAGAATAATCCAAGCATTCGTGCGTTATATATATGTCGTAGATATCCCATGCGGACATTCGGCAGACAAAAGTAATGAAGATATTTGAAAAATCAGTATCTTTGCGGACAAAATAGGACAAATTGATGAAAAAACTTGTTTTTACGCTCTTTCTCGCCTTGTCTAACTTGGCGTTAGAAGCGCAAGAAAGCCAGACGGCATACAACTTTCTCCGACTGCCTTCGAGTGCGCATGCTGCAGCACTCGGCGGCGAAAACATCAGCCTGGTCGAAGACGACCCGTCACTGGTGTTCTCCAACCCTGCCCTACTCTCTTCCGTAAGCGACAAGTCCATCGGTTTTAACTACATGAACTATATGGCGGGGGCAAACATGCTCAGTGCTTCGTTCAACCGTATCGTCAAGGAAAAACTGTCGTGGGCGGCAAGTGCGCAGTTCATCAATTACGGGTCGATGCGCGAGACAACAAGCGACAACGTGTCGACCGGAGATTTCTCCGCCAAGGATATCGCCGTGGCTGGCCACCTTTCTTATATGCTGTCTGAACGGATAGCGGGTGGTATCACTGCCAAATTCATCACTTCATACATCGGGGATTATAACTCTATCGCCGTTGGCGTCGACTTGGGACTGAACTATTACGATCCCGAGCATGACCTCTCGGTATCGGCGGTTGCCAAGAATTTGGGCGGTCAACTGAAGGCTTACGATGAGCAATTCGAGAAGATGCCTCTCGACCTGCAGGTGGGCATGAGCAAGAAATTTGTCGCAGCCCCATTCCGCATCCACGCCTCACTGGTCGATCTGAACCACTGGAGCTACAAGTTCTCGCATCATCTCGTGGTCGGAACCGACATCCTGCTGGGTGAAAACCTCTGGGTAGGCGGTGGTTACAATTTCCGCCGCGCCGACGAGATGTCTGTCCTCGCCACTGGAGAAGAGCGGGGAAGCAGTCATGGAGCCGGACTTTCGCTGGGCGGAGGAATCAACTTGGAGCGGTTCAAACTCAACGTGGCTTACGGGAAATACCATGTTTCGTCTTCATCCATCGTGGTGAGCGCCGCCTATCGTCTGTAACTAAACACATCAACATAAACAAATGAGACGTATTATCATCGCCGTGGACGGCTTTTCTTCTTGTGGGAAAAGCACCATGGCAAAAGACTTGGCCCGCGAAGTGGGCTATATCTATGTGGACACAGGTGCCATGTACCGTGCCGTCACCCTGTATGCCATGCGTGGCGGTCTGTTCTGCGGCAAAGAAATAAACAGCGAGAAACTGGAACAGCTGATGCCGGAAATACACATCAGCTTCAAGTTCAACGCCACGACAGGTCGCCCCGACACCTATCTGAACGGTGAACTGGTGGAAAAGGAGATACGCTCCATCGAGGTGTCAAGCCACGTGAGCATAATCGCAGCACTGCCCTTCGTGCGCACTGCCATGGTAGAACAACAGCAGCGGATGGGTGAAGAAAAGGGAATCGTCATGGACGGAAGGGATATCGGGACCACCGTTTTCCCGCAGGCAGAACTCAAGATTTTCGTCACAGCCTCCGCTGAAGTGCGTGCACAACGACGCTTCGACGAACTGAAAGACAAGGGGATGTCTGCCGACTATGACGAGATTCTGAAGAATGTGCAGGAACGTGACTATATCGATAGCCACCGTGCCGTGTCGCCACTCCGCAAGGCTGACGATGCCATCGAACTCGACAACAGCCACATGACCATTTCCGAGCAGAAGGAATGGCTCATGGAACGCTTCCGGGAGAAAGCCGAATAAAATCTCCTATAACCGCCAAGCCCATGATTGTCCACAGGAAAACAATCATGGTCTTGGCGGTTTTTCACACATCACAATACTATCATTCAGCCGTTGACTAACTGCTGAACGCAGTCCCGACATTGTTCCATCAGCCATTTGGGCGTGCTTGTAGCACCACAGATGCCGATGGTTTTCACGTCATCAAGCCACGAAGCCTGCAGTTCGTCCGGACTTTCTATCTGGTAGCTGTTGGCGTTTACCCGACAACATTCTTTGAAGAGTACTTTTCCGTTACTGCTCTTATGACCGCACACAAAGAGAATCAGGTCGTGACGGGCGGCAAAGGCTGATATATTGGGCATGCGGTTCGCCACCTGACGACAGATGGTATCAAAGCTTTTGAACACCGCCGTAGGACTAATGTTTGCCTGTATATACTCGATGATCCTGTGGAATTCGTCAAGCGATTTCGTCGTCTGCGAATACAAATAGATGTCGCGATTGAAATCCAAATGCTTGGCGTCATCCAGTTTTTCGATCACCTGTGCATGGCTGTGTGTCTGCCCCACCAGTCCCAACACCTCGGCATGCCCGTTCTTTCCGAAGATGACAATCTGTGCTTCCGGGTTGGAAGCATACTGCCGGTTGATGCGCCGCTGCAAGGCAAGCACCACCGGGCAGGTGGCATCGATAATCTCTATGTTGTTGCGCCGTGCCATCTCATAGGTCTCTGGCGGTTCGCCATGGGCACGCAACAGCACTTTCACATCGTGCAGACGTGCCATATCTTCATGATTGATGGTGACCAATCCCATTCCGCGCAGGCGTTCACATTCCATGCCGTTGTGCACAATATCACCCAAGCAATACAGGATACCGCCTTTCGAGAGTTCTTCTTCAGCCTTGCTGATGGCGGTGGTCACCCCGAAGCAGAAGCCGCTGCCGTTGTCTATTTCTATCTGTACCATCATTTATTGTGCTACATTAATATGCACGACCACTTTCGGTCGACGCGGATCATTGGTTATCATCAACACACGCGGACGGGTTTTCGTGCGGTTTTTCAGTATCTTCGACTCTGCCGTCACCTTGAGTTTGGCAGTTTCACCGGGTTGTATTGTCATCTTGTTGAGCGACACTTGCAGTCCGTTGGTGAACATTTGAAGCGAGCGGATATCGAGTTCTCCCTGACCCACATTCTTGATTTCTATCTCGCCCTTCTTCTTCGACTTGCCCGCAAAGGCACCCAGATCGAGGTTTTCCTGCGAGAGTTCCAGCTGAGGCGCCTTCTCCAACTGTTCCTGAGTCATGGTCTGGAAACCGGGAAGGAGTACGGCAGACACATCTATTTCCTTTTCGTCACTCACCTTCTCGCCAGGATTGGCACCGAGATATACCGACGTTTGCGTCAGACCGAAGTCGCGCAACTTTTGTGAATCAAGCGTGAACTTGACAACACCGCCACGCCCCGTAGATATAACCGATGGGGAAACCTCTGCCGTAAGATAGGCTGGCAAGTGCATCACCACGGGGTGAACACTTTGGTTCGAGGTGTTGAGGATGTGTATTTCAGCAGTCGGACGGTCGCCTCTGTTCACATCGTCAAACTCTATCGACGTGGTGTCGGTCTTGAGCACACCCATCTGATAAGCATAGTTGCCGTTATAATTGGTAATTTCCGTAACCACCACACCGCGCAGCGTCAACATTAAGGGTTCTTTAGATCCATTGCTGAACACCAATATTTGCTTTACGAAATGTCCCAACTGGCGGGCATCATAGGTGGCAGACACCGTGAATTCCTTGCCTCCGCCTATAGCTTGCCTCGGATAGTCGGCCTGCGTGCAACCGCAACTGGTTTCCACTTCTTGGATCATCAAGTCTTCACGTCCCTTGTTCTGCAGTTTGAACGTGGCTGTAACGGGTTGGTTATACATCACCTGTCCACAATCTATCACCTCTGTAGAGGTTGTGATGCGCTGCGCGAAAAGCGGACAAGCTGCCATCGCCAGCAGAGGCATCAATATATATTTCTTCTTGTTCATAGTCTTTCTTTATTCTTTCACCGACACGACCTTGCCGTTGTCGCGCCCGGCATACTCGGGTGCATAGGCACACTGCACCGTGGCAGCACCATTCAAATAGTCGCCCGGACGGTCTATGTAGTATTCTATTTCTATCACGGATGTCCCCTTGCGCACCTTTTCCAGGTAGCAGCGGGTAGACGTGTCCTTCATATCGAAGTAGCAACCGCCTCGGTAGCCGCTCGTTTGCTCCACAGGTTCCAAACAAGCGGCACGCCGGTCTTGCAGTTGCACGAAGTCGTAATCGCGGTCCGCCTTGACCGTAAGGCGCACAGTCACCTTGTCGCCCACCTTCAAACTCTTGTTTCCAATCAGTTCGCGCCGTACGCTCAGTCCGCTCGCTGCACTGACAATATCTGCCATCGGTTGCTCGCCCGTCACGTAGACTGCACCCCACGACGTTCCTTTGGATTGTTTTCTCACAGTCAAAGTCTTGACATCAAGACGGTCGAGCGCCACCTTCACATAGCCCACACCAGCCGTCGGTGTGTCTGTCTTGAGCGGTTTGCCGTCTACGAGAAGCTGAGTTTTTTCACATGGGGCAAGCACATCCAACTGGGGTGCCTCCCCATCCTTGGGAACGAAGAATGCATACACAGCATCCACGCCCACAACGGGCGAGTCCCAACGTTGTGTGTGCTTCTGCTGCAATATCCAGCGTTGCATCTCCGTGATGGTCTGCCGGTCATCGGGTGTGACCAGCTTCATAGCCTCAACAGCCAACACTTGCGCCGGCATACGATAGTCACACCAATAATAGTCGGCACGTTCTCCATCGAAATAGCGTCCCATCAAATCGGTACATACCGTGTATTCCTTGATGCTCTTCACATATTCGCGGGCCTTGTCAGGATGTCCCGTCCGGGCGAAGACTACGGCAGCCACCGCCTTGGAACGTATGTCTTCCAAAGAAGGCTGACCGAGCAGAATATTCATCAGATAGTCTTGCGCCGCCTTATACTTTCCCTTGAGAGGTTTGTCGTCCAAGGCGAAGGCATAGAGTTGGCAGAGTGAGCTATAGCCAATGGTCGTTGGCTTGTATCCTTTGGCGGCTTGGCGTTTCATCATATTGACATCTGCCACCATCCGCTCCTGCAGATACCCCAACGCACGTTCCTTCAAGGCATCGGTCGAACGTACGATATCTCTGTTGAGTCCCGTACCGGTGAGCGTCATGCCTGTCATCCGCTTCAACCGCAAGAGGGTGACAGCCACGTCTGTAGTGACAATTTTTGACCCTGGCATGCCGGGATACCAACTGAACGAGCCATCGGCGCTCTGCAACTTCATGAGCCGTTTCATCATACTGTTTTGGCGGTTGCCGATGACATTCTCGTCAAACAATTCGGTCAACTGTTTGAGTTGTCCGCTCTCACTGTCGGCATCTGCCATCCAAGGCGACTCTTCGAGCAGCAGGTCCTTCACTTCCCGGTTCTTCTGCAACGCACTGGTGAGGGTCGTTTCCCTGCCCTGCTCCTGCTTCCACAGGTTCACCACGTCGTGAAGGCGGGGCGACTGTTGCAATATCTGGTAGGCAAGTGCGTTGGCATAGAAAGAGCCCACCAAACCAATCGCATTCTTCGCGTCATCGTCTTGAAGCGAGGGGAGCGACTGTATCATGAGCCATGCGGGATTGTCGGCATATTCTATCGTCACCTTTTGTCCCTTGACATTCTTCAGTGTGCGAATCGTCTGATCGAGTTCAATGACCTTCTCACCGCCCTCGTTGATGCTGAACGGCAAGGTGTTCACCACCTGTTGCATGGCAGACAAGACAGGCAGATAGTGCTGTTCTCCGTCGCTGCATCCATTCGCCTCTGCCACCACTTTGCACACCAGCACGGTGTTGTCGTCCGTAGTCAACTTGTTCACATCTACAGGAAATGACACCGAAGCGGTTCCACTGGCTTCCACCTTGAAGCGGGCAGACTGCTGCGCAATGGTCTTGTCGGAAGAAGGGTCTATGAAGATGATACGCGCAGTGCCCGTGAGGGTCTTCTCCGTCGTGTTTGACACACGCGCTGTGAGCATGCCCACATCTCCCTTACGCAGGAAACGCGGCATATTGGGCTGTATCATAATGTCTTTCTGCGCCACCGTCTCGCCCTCAATCTTGGCTGTGCGCATGGATTGGTCGTGGGCGATGCCCATGAAGCGCCATGTGGTGACACTCTCTGGCAAGGTAAAACGGAGACTCACGTCTCCCCTTTCGTCGGTTTCGAGTGCCGGATAGAAGAAGGCGGTCTCTTGCAGGTTTGCCCTCACTTGCACTTCACCCGCACCGCTACGGCTGTCTGCATCGGCATCTGCACTTTTCATCATCGGGGCAGACTTGAATTTGCGGGCAGACAAGGAGGCACCCACGATCATGTTATCCGTCGCCGCCATTTCTTCTTTGGCTGCCAAATTCACAGATCCCGTCATGCTTATCCTGACGGGGTTGTCGCCATAGAATTCATCGATGATGGCATAACCGTTTCTACCACGTACATTGATAGTGCTCCAACGCAGCAAGTCGCTGGGTATAGAGGAGAACATAAGCGAGAATTCTTTCAACGACGGGAGATGCTTGTACAACGAAAGCCTTCCCCGTTCGGTTTCAGTGGCCCGCCACTGAGCCTGGAGAAACGCCGTCGGGAAACTGACATTCAAGTTCCAGTCATGCTTCCTTATCTGGTCGAGCGACTTGTCATAGAGCACCGACATGAGTTGTGCCTTGGCGGGTTTGCCGTCAGGGGTGGTGATATGAAGACGCCATTCCTCCTTCTTGCCGGGTGTGAGGCGGTCGCGGAAAGTAGACCATTTCAAGGCAAGCCTCATGTCGGGCAATGGTCTGCGGATGCGCACGCTGTGGTTATACAGTTTTCCATCGCGCACCCATGCATAGTTATAGACGAGCATATCACCGTAGTCTTCTTGGTAGGTGAAGCGCTGCGTGCAGATTTCATCACTGAGTTCAAACGCTCCGCTCTCCAACAGTCCCTTTTCAGAGAAGAGGGTATAGCACACATGCACGTTTTCATCAGACGTTCCGATTTGCAGATAGACGGGGGCTCCGTTGCTTGTAAATTGTTCCGATGTGCAGTAACTCCAGTCCTTGGTCTTCACCGCCGGACGTTGGTCGTCGAGACGAAACACCACAAACTTGCGGTCTATCGTATCGTTGCCACACACGGCATGCAGGGCATGTTCGCCCGACGCATAGTCTGACGCATTGATTTCTACAGGTTGGTTGGTGCGAGCCGTACCAGGTCTGCCGTCTATGGTATAGTTCACCGTGTTGTCCACTTGCAGTCCTGCCAGGTTGGTTTGGGTGAACGTGAGCGTGGTCAGACTGTCGGCAAGTGCCTTTTCGGGCAGGTCGCACGTAAGGAATGTGGCTTTCGCACTGAGCGGCAGCGTCATTTCCGCCTCGTGTGTCTCTCCGTTGCCGTCGGTCACCTTCACTTGTGCACGGATACGGAAATAGCTGTTCTTGCCGCCTTCAGGCAGTTCCATGGGCAGTTCCATCACGAACGTTCCGTCCTTGTCGGTCGTGGTCTCTGCAGAAACCAACTGCTTGTCGTCCTTGCCGAAGTTCCTGCGCCACCAACAGCCGTAGAACGATTCGGTGCGTTCCACGGTGTAGGCGACCTTACCTTCCGACACGGGCACACCCGCATAGGTCTTCACCGTGCCTTTAACCACAACGGTGTCGCCGTCATGATACTCTGCCGTCACCTCGGGCAGGGTCACCTCGAAGGTAGGACGCTTGTATTCCGCCACTTCAAACGAACGCCAGGCTCCCTTACCGTCTGTAACAGAATAGTTGCCGTTCACGCCGCCTTGGGGCAGCACGAAATCGGTCGATGCCGTACCGTAAGCGTCTGTCGTCACCGTCTTCGTCGACACTTCCTTGCCATTGGCATCACGCAGGGTCAACGTGACGTCTTTCCCCTTTAAAGGAGCCGCAGACTGGCGGTCTTGCTCATAGTTGACCAATGCCACGCGGACGGTTTGTCCAGGGCGGTATACTTGTCGGTCGGTGTATAGCACCACGCGGGTTGCCTTACCGCCACGACCGCCTTGTGAATAGTAGGAATAGGAATGGGATGCAGGAAATGCCTTGTCTGCTGGTGTCCAGGCATAGATATAGTCTGGTGTGGTACGCTCTCCCGTGGATAGATAGATTACTTCTCCGTTTTGATCGGTGGTCAGATTGACGGTGCGTTCTAGAGAATTCTGCCCCATCTTGCGATAGTAGAGACGCAGGTTAGCTCCAGCCACAGGTTGCCCTGAACGGGCGTTCACCACCACATAGCGGATTTTTCCTTTGGCTTGTGCTTGGTTGATCACGAAGAGGTCGGTCACATAACAGAGCATGCGGTCGGTCGCGGCTTCTATCTTGTCGGCAGTTGCTTCAACAAGATAAACGCCTGGTTCCGGGAATTTCAGCTCCATAGAGTCTTCTTTGGTCACATACTCGGGGATGCCCGCATAGTTGCGGGTGAGGGTCTGACGGGTCGAAGGGATAAGCAACGGTTTGAGTTTGCTGTTGTCGTCAAGGTCTATGTCACTGCGATAACCATAGTCCCACCCCGTAACATTGAGCTTCGTCGTGGTGACCGTCACCTTGCCCACATTGCAGATCTCCACTTTCCCCCACAGACTTCCGCCTGGCGAAGTGACGGTGTTGTCGAAGTGCAACGACATCCAAGGGCTCGTCAGGTTTGACTTCTCATTGCGCAAACGGTTGATGCGAGGCCAACTGCCCCACTTGTCCACAGCATTGTTGATACATGCCATGCGCTCGGCATCGGTGGTACGACTGCAACTTGAGATGTATTGATAGCGTTCGATTGCCACCTCGCCACACTCGGGAAGGTCTTTATATTGGTTGATGAGCGAATCGAGCGAAGCCACATAGCGGCTTTTTCTCCACTCGTCGATTCTTTCAGGACGTTGCTGACGCAGCATGTTGAGCGCCATCATCATCGTGGCGGCACGATTGTAGTGGGTGGCATAATAGTCGTGTGCTGTCTGATAGTCACCGGCTTCGACGGCAAGCAGACTCAGCATGTCGTGGTTGAAGATGCGGCTGTCGTAGCCGTTGTTCACCATCGGTTCGTAGCCAGCGGTCTTGGTCTGGGCAAGCAGATCCGGATGGGCAAGCGACAGGGCGAAGTGACGGCGTGAGAGCACCGTGCTGCTGTCCGACAAAGAGGGATAGTTGCGATATTCATGCCCGAGCACGCAATGGTAGACTGCCGCCAGCACGGGATTACTTTTCTCCGCGTTTGCCGCAGCCTTTTCAAAGTATTGGATGAGGGGTTCTATCGAGTCGGTGCTCACCGCCGACTTGTATTTGGCAGTGAGCAATTCTGCCTTCAGCAGATGGCCATATGCCTTTTCTGCCGTAGCCTTTTCCCTGATCTTGCCGAGCAGGGCGACTGTCGTCTGCGGCAGATCCTTTTGGCGTGCCGCATCCACCTGCTTCCACAGGGAGCTAAAACTGTCGGCAAACATCATTGCCGGCAAGAATATCGCCATCAGAAGGATGGCCGTCACTGTCTTCTTCATAAGCACTGCCGTTTTAAGTTGTCTTATCGTGGTCTGTAAAACCATTTTAAAGGTTCTCACAAAGATACCCATTTTCCCGCACCACGCAAAGAAAAAGGCGGAAAACATCATACCTAATTATAAAAAGTTAGTAACTTTGCACACAAATCAATACGACATGATGTTAGAAAAGACGACAAGAGAGCGCATCATCGCCCTCATCAACAAGGAAGTGGTGCCTGCTATCGGGTGTACGGAACCGATGGCGGTGGCACTGTGTACGGCGAAAGCTGCCACGATATTGGGCAGGAAGCCCGAGAAAATCCATGTATTCCTCAGTCCCAACATGCTCAAGAACGCCATGGGTGTGGGCATTCCAGGCACAGGAATGATCGGCTTGCCCATCGCCATCGCACTCGGTGCTCTGGTAGGCAAACCGGAATACGAACTGGAAGTGCTCAAGGACTTGACACCAGACACGTTGGAGGAAGGAAAGAAATATATCGGTGAAGACCATATCGACGTCAAGTTGAAGGAAGGAATCACCGAGAAACTCTATATCGAAGTGGTCTGCGAGGCTGACGGAGAGAACGCTGTAGCCATCATCGCCGGTGGACATACGAACATTGTCTATGCGGAGAAAGACGGCAAGGTGGAACTCGACAAGCGTGGTGGCGGCTCTGCCGAGGAACAAAGCGACGACATCCAGCTGAACCTGCGCTTGGTCTACGACTTCGCCACGACAGCTCCTCTCGACGAGATCAGTTTCATCCTCAAGACGAAAGAATACAACATGCGTGCCGCCAAGGAGTCTCTGCGCGGCAACTACGGCCACTGCCTGGGCAAGACCATGGACCGTCCGTTGAGCCACGGCATATTCGGCAACAGCATTTTCTCCCACATCATCTCGCGCACAGCCTCTGCTACCGATGCCCGTATGGGCGGTGCCATGATTCCGGTGATGAGCAATAGCGGCAGCGGGAACCAGGGAATCTGCGCCACCAACCCCGTGGCGGTGTATGCTGAAGAGAACGAGAACACCGAAGAGGAACTCATCCGCGCCCTCACACTGAGCCATCTCACTGCCATCTATATCAAGCAGAGCCTCGGCAAACTGTCGGCTCTCTGCGGTTGTGTGGTAGCCAGCATCGGCAGCAGCTGCGGCATCACCTACCTCATGGGGGGCGACTACGACCACATCTGCCACTCGGTGAAGAACATGATTGCCAACTTGACGGGCATGATCTGTGACGGAGCCAAACCGAGTTGCGCACTGAAGATCTGTTCGGGCGTGAGCACCGCTCTCCTTTCTGCCCTTCTCTCGATGGAAGGGAAATGCGTGACCTCTACCGAGGGCATCATTGAAGACGACGTGGACCGCTGCATTCACAACCTGACGTCGATCGGTGCGGACGCCATGCGCGCCACCGACGACCACGTATTGAATATCATGACACACAAGCAGTGCTGACAAACGACACTGGTCAAGAAGAACTCCCGATGCGAAACGGCAATGCGTTTCACATCGGGAGTTTTTCTATTCGCCTACGAACGGGGAAGGAGCGTTGTCGCTATCGTCATATTGTGATTTCGCCACTGCCATAGCAGCGGTGATGGTGCTCGTCATAGACCACGCAGAACTGACCTGGCGCCACGCCCTGTATCATCTCTTCCGCATGCACCATGTAGCATCCGGGAGCAGTAAGCACCAATGTGGCTGGATGGTATTCGGGGGTATGACGAATCTTGAAGGTCACCTTCACCTCCGTGGCATCGCCCCAAGGGTTCATGGTGAGGAAGTGGAAGTCGTGAATGGGGAAATCCTTTTTATAGGCAGTGGCAGGCTCATAGCCTTTAGATACGTAGAGCACATTCGCCGCCACGTCTTTCTTCACCACATACCACGGACCGCCACCGAAACCGAGTCCATGGCGCTGACCTATCGTATGGAACCACAAGCCTTTGTGAGTGCCTATCTTCTTGCCTGTTTCCAACTCAAGCACCTCACCGGGTTTCTCCCCGAGATACTTGCGGATATAATCGTTGTAGTTGATTTTCCCCAGGAAGCAGATGCCCTGCGAGTCCTTGCGCTTGGCATTGATCAGATGTTCCCGCTCGGCTATCTGGCGCACTTCGTCTTTCATATAGTGCCCTATCGGAAAGAATGCCTTGCGCAACTGCCAGTCATAGATTTGTGCGAGGAAGTCGGTCTGGTCCTTCACGGGATCCGGACTGGTCACAAGCCACTTGCGGCCTTCGTCGTCCATTTCTGTCTCGGCATAGTGTCCCGTGGCGATAAGGTCATATTTATACCCCATTTTCTCATGGAATGCGCCGAACTTGATCAGCCTGTTGCACATCACATCGGGGTTGGGCGTAAAACCGGCACGCACCTTGTCCATCGTGTAGCGGGTCACCTCGTCCCAATATTCCCGATGACAGTCCACCACCTCAAGCCGGCATCCATACTTACGGGCTACCGAAGTGGCCATCTCCAGGTCTTCCTCTGACGAGCAGTCCCACTCTTCTTTCTCTTCTGGTCCTATCTTGATATAGAAACAATCGGGATGCAGTCCCTGCCGGGCCAGCTCATATACGACCACAGAACTGTCAACGCCGCCCGACAAGAGCACGGCGATCTTTTTGTCTTTCAAATTATTTTCCATCGCTTGCAAAGTTAGTTCAAACAGATTGAAGCGCAAAATTATCAAGGCAAAAACTTCACTGTCCCCGCCTTATGCCTGTCGTTCCGCTTCTTCAAGATAGGCGGCAAAGATACGGGCGGCACATTCCACCTTGGCTGCACAGGGGCGGGTCTTGTAGTATTCTGCAGTGCGGGCTGACGCCACATAACTGGGATGTGTCTTTTCCTTACCGTTCAAACCCAACAGGTCGGCACAGATGACCGATCCGTTCTGCTCTTTAAACGCCGCCAACAACTGCTGCACTACCTTGTAGCACGCCGACTTGCCCGTGCGGTCTGCTCCTTCTGTTTGTCCACAGTCGAGTCCTGCAAGGATAACCATGCCAGACACGGCACCACACATCATACGCAGACGTCCCACACCTCCGCCAAAACCTGCGGCAATGCGCTTCGCCATTACATCGTCAAGTCCATACAGATCGGCAAAGGCTGCGACCACTGCCTGACAGCAGCCATAGCCTTGCATGAAATTGTCCACCGCACGCTGTACGCGTGCCTCCAGTTCTGCTTTCATAAAATGTTCCTTTTGTGTTATAAGTTACCTTTCGGTGGTATCGTTTCGCACGATCCTTTGATATGCCAACCGTTCACTGCCATTGAGCGAATGGATGATGCCACAATAGGCAAAACCGTTCTTTTCCAGCAGGTGCTGCATGATGGTATTGTCTCGGTGGGTGTCGATACGGATGTTGTCGGTTTGCGCGGAGCAATAATCAAGCACTGTCTTGAATACGCCATGCACACTCCTCCGGCATGCGATGCGGTGGATCACATCGTACGGTCTGTCCGCATCAGCCCATTTGCCGTCATAGATGGTCTGGTAGGTCGGGTCGGGAGACGGCTTGAAGGCGAAATAGGCCACTACCACGCCTTCATTCACGATGACATACCCACATTCCCTGGCAATGTCGTCTTCTATGGTTGACATGGCAGGATAACCCTGCGGCCACTGTGTCGTGTTGCCGTTCTCAATCATCGTTTCACGGGCTTCGTCAATGACGGACATCACATCGTGAATATCTTCAGTTGTTGCTTTTCGTATCATCATCGTTTATAATGCTAATGTCACCTTTATGGAAAGATTGACCATGCAAAGATAATATAGAAATCGCACATTTAAGCAAATATAACAAATGTTTTCACGGGATTTGACGTATTATTAGTGTAACTTTGTAAAATCATTAGAACAACAAATCAATCACTTCAAAACATGAAAAGACTACTTTCTCTTTGCCTCATCGCCCTCGCCTTTTGTCTGAAGGGTCATGCCGGCAACTATCCCGACCGCAGCGATTACCTCTGGGTCACCGTTCCCGACCATGCCAACTGGCTCTACAAGACTGGCGAAAATGCCTACATCGAAATCGAGTTCTACAAATACGGCATTCCCCGCGACGGCAAGGTGGACTACGAAATCGCCGACGACATGCTCGACGCTGACAAGAAAGGCAGCGTCAACCTGAAGAACGGCAGAATCAAACTGAACATGGGAACAAGGAAGACGCCGGGCTTCCGCGACCTCAGACTCACCACGACCGTAGACGGCAAGAAATACAGCCATCATATCAAGGTTGGATTCTCCGTAGACGACATCAAACCCTTCACCAAGGAACCCTCTGACTTCAAGAAGTTTTGGGACGACAACGTGAAGGAGATGGAGCAGACACCTCTTCAATACACCAAAGAACTGGCGAAAGAATATTGCACCGACAAGGTGACCTGCTATCTCATCAAACTGCAGATTAACAAACAGAAGCAGTCGGTTTATGGCTACCTGTTCTATCCGAAGGATGCCACAAAGGGCAGTTGCCCCGTGGTGCTCTGTCCTCCGGGTGCCGGCATCAAGACCATCAAGGAACCGCTCCGCCACAAGTATTATGCCGAGAACGGATGCGTGAGACTGGAGATGGAAATCCACGGTTTGGACCCCCGACTGCCTCAGGATGCTTTCAACGACATCAGCACCGCCTTCAACGGCAAGGAGAACGGCTATCTGGAGAACGGACTGAGCGACAAGAACAACTACTACATGAAGCGCGTCTACCTGTCGCTGGTGCGTGCCATCGACCTGCTCACCTCACTCCCTGAATGGGACGGGAAGAATGTCATCGTGCAGGGCGGCAGCCAGGGCGGTGCACTCTCTGTCATCGCCGCAGGACTCGACAACCGCGTCACGCAATGCGTCGCCAACCATCCGGCTCTGAGCGACATGGCTGCCTACAGCGAAAAGGGACGCACTGGTGGCTACCCTCACTTCAACAAAGCACCGGGCGCACTCACTCCCGAGAAGATCAAGACCATGGCTTACTACGATGTGGTCAACTTCGCCCGCTATGTGAAAGCCGACACCTACATGACGTGGGGTTACAATGACAACACTTGTCCGCCCACCACGAGCTACGCCGTGTGGAACACGCTGACTTGCCCGAAGGAGGCACTGCTCACACCTATCAACGAGCACTGGACTTCCGAGACTACCGAACGCGGACATCTCGACTGGATCCTGAAACACTTGAAGAAATAGTTCTGTTGGAACACAACGTATAAACCCGAAGCGGGGGATGGCATCAACAACCATCCCCCGCTTCGGGTTTTGTCAGGAAAGCAATCGGTCAGAACGCTTCCCTGTATTTGCTTTCATCCTTGTCATCAAGCATGCTCAGGTACGACTGGTATCTGCTGGCGGCGATATAGTGTTCTTCCACAGCCTTGAGCACTGCACACCCCGGCTCATGGGTATGGGTGCAGTTGCTGAAACGGCAGTCTTTCGAGAAATGGAAGATGTCGCGGAAATAGCTGCCCAACTCTTCAGGTTCCATGTCGAAGGTGCCGAAGCCCTTGATGCCCGGCGTGTCGATGAGCCAACCGCCGTCCGGCATGCGGAGCATCTCGCTGAACGTGGTGGTGTGCATGCCCGTATTGTGGGCGTCGCTGATCTCTGCAGTGCGTAGGGAGAGTCCTGGAATGAGCCGGTTGAGCAAGGTCGACTTGCCCACACCGCTGTTGCCGCTGAAGAGCGTGATTTGGTCTTTCAGCAAGCTGCGCAACTCGTCCACCCCTTCACCCGTAGCCGCCGAGATTTCCCGGCACGGATAGCCGATGCTGTCATACAGGGCGATAACGGCCTGCTGATAGTGGCGTTCCTCATCGGTCAGCATGTCACACTTGTTGAACACCAAGGTGACGGGCACGCGATATGCCTCTGCCGAGGCAAGAAAGCGGTCGATGAATGTCGTGCTGGTCTGCGGACGGTTGACCGTCACAACGAGAAACACCTGGTCGATGTTGGCAGCGATGATGTGGCTCTGCTTCGACAGGTTGGGCGACTTGCGGATGATGTAGTTCCGCCGGTCTTCTATCTTCGTGATAAATGCCGTGCCCTCCTGGTTGCAAACGATTTCCACCCGGTCGCCTACCGCTACGGGGTTGGTGCTGCGGATGCCCTTCAAGCGGAAATTCCCCTTGATCTTGCTCTCCACGGTGTTGCCCTCGTCGGTCAACACGGAGTACCAACTGCCGGTGTTCTTGATGACTATTCCCTTCACGAGGCGTTACACTGTCATGATTTCCTTGTTCTTCGCCTCGAGCAAGTCATCGATCTTCTTGATATACTTGTCGTGGATCTTCTGCAACTTGTCCTCGGCGTCTTTCTCGCTGTCTTCAGAAAGTCCGTCCTTGATGGCTTTCTTAAACTTGTCCTTCATGTCGGCACGCACGTTGCGCACCTCTATCTTCGACTTCTCGCCGATCTTGTTGCACTGCTTGGCCAGCTCGCGGCGGCGCTCCTCGGTGGGTTGTGGAATGGCAAGGCGGATAATCTCGCCGTTGTTTTCCGGCGTGATGCCCACGTCAGAATCCATGATGGCCTTCTCGATATCGCGTATGGCTTTCTTGTCCCAAGGACGGATGGCGATGGTGCGGGCATCGGGCACCGACACATTGGCGACCTGGTTGAGGGGCACCATCGAACCGTATGAGTTCACTCTCACACCATCGAGGATGGCGGTATTGGCACGTCCGGCACGCACGCGTGCCAGCTGTTCTTCAAGATAGAGAGCTGCCATCTCCATGCGCTCTTCACTTTCTTGCAACGCTTCTTTAATGTCAATCATATTTGAATGTATTTGTTTCGTCTGATGCAAATGTAGGCATTATCCGCCACATACGCAACAAATCGGTGTCTTTTTATTCGCTGGCGGGCGCTATCCGTTTCAGTTCGGCGCCGACCAGATTGGTCAGGTCTACAAATTCTGCCACGGAGAGTTGCTCCGGGCGGCGGGTCATCACCTCGTGGGTGTAGAAGTCGGGGCTCACCGCCAAGCCTGCAAAGATCTGCTTCAGACTCACGCGGAGCATCTTGCGGCGCTGGTTGAACACGGTCTTCACCACGCGTTTGAAGAGCCGCTCGTCGCATCCAAGGTCGGTCACGGCATTGCGTGTCATGCGGATCACGGCACTCTTCACCTTGGGCGGTGGATTGAACACGTCTTCATCCACCGTGAACAGATACTCCACATCATACCATGCCTGTATCAGCACGCTGAGAATGCCATACGCCTTGTTGCCCGGCTCCGATGCCATGCGCAATGCCACCTCGCGCTGGATCATGCCCGTGCAGCAGGGAATGAGTTCCTTGTTGTCGAGCATCTTGAAGAAGATCTGCGAAGAGATGTCGTAGGGATAGTTGCCGGTGAGCACGAAGGGGCGGCCGTCAAACACCTTGGTCAGGTCCATGCGGAGAAAGTCGTCTCCGATGATGTGCTCGCGCAGCCGGGGGAAGTTCTCGTTGAGATAGTCCACCGACTCACTGTCGATTTCCACCACCTTAAAGTCTCTCTGCTTCGGCACGATATATTGGGTGAGCACACCCATGCCCGGCCCCACTTCGAGAACGGGAATGTCGGGACAAGCATCCACCGTATCGGCAATCCGACGGGCTATATTCAAATCGGTCAGGAAGTGCTGGCCGAGGTTTTTCTTGGGTCTTACCTGTTTCATCTATACTGTTATTATGCTTGCAAATTTAGCAATTATATGGCTATTACGCAACCTGGGGAACGGAAAAAAGCGGAATTGTTTTGCCCTTACTGTTTTTTACATTACCTTTGTACGCAAATGAATTGGAAGGAAACGGCAAATAAAATCATCAAAATCGCCTTGCCCATCGCACTGGGCGGAGCCATTCTTTATTGGATGTATCGGGATTTCGATTTCAGCCAGATCAGAGACGTGATGTGTCACCGAATGAACTGGATGTGGATGCTCCTGTCGTTTCCGTTCGGCATCCTGGCACAGGCGTTCAGGGGATGGCGCTGGCGGCAGACGCTGGAACCGCTCGGCGAACGTCCGCGCACGTCTGTGGGAATCTATTCCATCTTCATCTCCTATGCGGCGAGCCTCGTCATTCCGCGCATCGGCGAGTTTGCCCGGTGCGGCATCCTCCGCAGATACGACGGTGTGTCGTTTCCCAAGGCCTTGGGCACCGTGGTCACCGAGCGTGCCATCGACTCGCTCCTCGTACTGCTGGTCACCGCCGTCACGCTCGTCTGCCAGCTGGGGGTGTTCTCCACGTTCTTCAACCGCACCGGCACCAACATCCACTCCATCTTGCGCTCTTTCTCTGCCACAGGTTGGGTTGTCACCGTCATCTGTGCCCTGGCGGCGTTGCTGTTGCTGCATTTCCTGCTTAGGAAACTGGCTATATATAATAAGGTAAAAGCGACGATCGGCAGCATCGGCGAAGGCATCATCTCGCTGAAGAGCGTCCGCAATGTGCCGCTCTTCGTCGTGCTCACCCTCGCCATTTGGGCGAGCTACTTCCTCCACTACTACCTCACGTTCTTCTGCTTCGACTTCACGTCCCACCTGGGCATCAGCTGTGCCCTGGTCACGTTCGTGGTGGGAAGCATTGCCGTGGTGGTGCCCACCCCCAACGGTGCCGGTCCGTGGCACTTCGCGGTGAAGACCATGCTCATCCTTTATGGCGTGAGCGACAACAACGCCCTGTTTTTCGTGCTCATCGTGCACACCGTGCAGACCATCCTCGTCATCCTTCTCGGCGTGTGGGGATGGGGAGCGCTCAACTTCTCAAAGAAAAGACACTTTCAACAACTTTAAAACATCAGTATTATGAGCGAAATCAAGAATTTGAATCCAGCATGCATCTGGAAAAACTTCTACGCACTGACACAGGTGCCACGCCCGTCGGGCCATTTGGAAAAGATACAGGCATTCCTGCTCGACTATGCCCAGCAGATCGGCATCGAAGCGTTCAAGGATCCAGCCGGCAATATCGTGATGCGCAAGCCCGCCACTGCAGGCATGGAGAACCGCAAGACGGTGTTGCTGCAGGCGCACATGGACATGGTTCCACAGAAGGCACCCGACAGCAAGCATGTCTTCGAGACCGACCCCATCGAACCGTGGATCGACGGTGAGTGGGTGAAAGCCAAAGGCACCACCCTCGGAGCCGACGACGGACTGGGTGTGGCAATCATCATGGCAGTGATGGAAGCCACCGACTTGAAGCACGGTCCCGTGGAAGCGCTCATCACTGCCGACGAGGAGACGGGCATGTATGGTGCCAACGACCTGCCTGATGACGAGCTCCACAGCGACATCCTCCTCAACCTCGACTCCGAGACTTGGGGCAAATTCTGCATCGGAAGTGCGGGCGGCATCGACGTGACCGCCGAACTTGACTACAAAGAGGTGGAAACCGACACGGAAGACG
This sequence comes from Lachnospiraceae bacterium, assembly GCA_963654295.1. GTDB lineage: Bacteria > Bacteroidota > Bacteroidia > Bacteroidales > Bacteroidaceae > Prevotella. The sequence goes on from CAVJZZ010000025.1 coordinate 24,311, forward strand.
CGGCTGTCAAGGTGACACTGAAGGGTCTGCGTGGCGGACACTCCGGCCTGGAGATCCATGAAGGCAGAGGCAACGCCAACAAACTGATGGTGCGCTTCGTCAGAGAGGCTGTGGCTGAATGTGAGGCTCGCCTGGTGTCATGGCACGGCGGAAACATGCGCAATGCCATCCCGTTCAAGGCGGAAACGGTGCTCACCCTTCCCAAGGAGAATGTGGAAGCCCTCAAGGAAATGGTGGAAGATTGGAAAGAGACCTTCATCGAAGAATACAAGGGCATCGAAAGCGGCATCGAGTTCTTCTGCGAGGAGACCGAGACACCGAAGATGGAAGTGCCCGTGGAGATACAAGACAACATCATCGACGCCATCTACGCTTGCCACGACGGCGTGGTGCGCTTCATCCCTTCCTATCCTGACGTGGTTGAGACTTCGTCCAACCTCGCCATTATCGACATCGAGGGCGGCAAGGCAACCATCCAGATCCTGGCACGAAGCAGCAACGACGGCATGAAGGAATATGTGTCTACCATGCTCGAAAGCTGTTTCAACATGGCGGGCATGAAGGTGACCTTCAGCGGCAGCTACGGCGGTTGGGACCCGAACCCCGACAGCGAGATCCTCAACCTCCTGCAGAAGATCTACAAGGAGCAGAACGGTGAAGAGGCTACCGTACAGGCTGACCACGCCGGACTGGAGTGTTCGGTCATCCTGAGCAAGTATCCCGGCATGGATGTCGTGTCGCTCGGTCCGACGCTCCGCTCGCCTCACACCACCTCCGAGCGTGCCCTCATCTCATCGGTAGCCCCCTTCTGGGAACTGATGAAAAAGACACTCGAAGAGATCCCCGTGAAGTAAGCATCACTGCATCACACGCAAAAGGCACCGCCCAACAGGCGGTGCCTTCTTTTTTCGTCCATGAAGTTAACCCAGACTTTCCTGATACCAGTCGTAGAGTTTCTTCACGCCGTCTTCTATCTCCACCTTGTGCGTCCAGCCGAGCCGGTGGAGCTTCTCCACATCAATGAGCTTGCGCATCGTGCCGTCGGGCTTCGAGGCATCAAAATCCACCGTGCCTTCAAATCCTACCGCCTTCACCACAAGCGCTGACAGTTCGCGGATGGTCAGCTCCTTGCCCGTGCCCACGTTGATGTGGCAGTTGCGTATCTCGCCTAAGGAAGGGATGGCACCGCCACGGCCCTCCGAGTTGTTGCGGTCTACAGCCCCGTCCACCTTGGCGCCATAGAACACCGACGAATACTTCTCGATGCCGATGATGTCCTTGAAGTCCACGTTGAGCAGCACGTGCACGCTGGCATCCGCCATGTCCTCACTCCAGAGAAACTCGCGCAGCGGCTTGCCCGTGCCCCAAAGCACCACTTTGTTGTCATAGATGCCGTAGAACGCCAGCGCCTTCAGAATGCGCTCATGGTCGTTGCTGCCGTCCACATTGCCCTCACCGATGATGGCACGAAGCTGGTCGGTGGGGTTGATCGGGCGCTTGTTCATGTCCACCTCGATGCGGTGCCAGTCGCCGTCATGGATGAGCTTCGCCAGATAGATCTTGCGCATCATGGCAGGCATCACATGACTGTTCTCCAGATGGAAGTTGTCGTTGGGACCATACAGGTTGGTGGGCATCACGGCGATATAGTTGGTGCCATACTGCAGGTTGTAGCTCTCGCACATCTTCAGACCGGCGATCTTGGCGATGGCATACTCCTCGTTGGTATATTCCAAAGGCGATGTCAGCAGCACGTCTTCCTTCATCGGCTGCGGCGCATTCTTGGGATAGATGCACGTGCTGCCCAGGAAGAGGAGCTTCTTCACGCCGTGCGCATAGGCATTACTGATCACGTTGCACTGCATCTTCATGTTCTGCATGATGAAGTCGGCACGATAGAGCGAGTTGGCCATGATGCCGCCCACAAAGGCTGCCGCCAATACCACCGCGTCGGGCCGTTCCTCGTCGAAGAACTTCTCCACCGCATACTGGTCGGTGAGGTCAAGTTCCTTGTGCGAACGCCCCACCAGGTTGTGATACCCCCTTCTTTCCAGGTTGTTCCAGATAGCAGACCCCACGAGTCCGTGGTGTCCTGCTATATATATCTTACTGTTCTTGTCCAACATAATAATTCTGTGTATTCCGTGAGATCCGTGGGAGATTACTTCACGATACCCTTCTCCAGATATTCTGCGAGGTTCGTGCGCACCTTCATGCTTGCATCCTCAGCAGCCACCTTCGCCATGTCGCTCTCCACCATCGTCTTCACCAAGTCTTCGAAAGAAGTGGTGTTGGGATTCCATCCCAGCTTCGCCTTCGCCTTGGTCGGGTCGCCCCAGAGGTTCACCACGTCGGTAGGACGGTAGAAGTCGGGCGACACCTCCACCAGCGTCTTGCCGATCAGGTTCTCAGGACCTTCCACACAGATGCCCTTCTCGTTCTCGTCCTTTCCTTCCCACCGCAGTTCGATGCCCACATAGTGGAATGCCAACTGGGCAAACTCTCTTACGGAGTGCTGCTTGCCCGTGGCGATCACGAAATCCTCGGGCTTCTCTGCCTGCAGGATGAGCCACATGCACTCCACATAGTCCTTGGCATATCCCCAGTCGCGCAGCGAGTCGAGATTGCCCAGATAGAGTTGCTCCTGCTTGCCCTGCTTGATGCGGGCGGCTGCCAGGGTGATCTTGCGCGTCACGAAGGTCTCGCCACGGCGCTCGCTCTCGTGGTTGAAGAGGATACCCGAACAGCAATACATGCCGTATGCCTCACGATACTCCTTCACGATCCAGAAGCCATAGAGCTTCGCCACGGCATAGGGCGAATAAGGGTGGAACGGCGTGTTCTCGTTCTGCGGCACCTCTTCCACCTTGCCATAAAGTTCGGAGGTGGAAGCCTGATACATGCGGCAGGTGTCTGTCAGTCCGCACTGGCGGATAGCCTCCAGGATGCGGAGCACACCCGTGGCATCCACGTCGGCAGTAAACTCCGGCGAGTCGAAGCTCACCTGCACATGACTCTGTGCTGCGAGGTTATACACCTCCGTCGGCTTCACCTTGTTCATCACCTGGATGATGCTCATCGAGTCGCCGAGGTCGGCATAGTGAAGGTGGAAGTGGGGCTTACCCTCCAGGTGGGCGATGCGCTCGCGATAGTCTACAGACGAACGGCGGATGGTGCCGTGCACGTCATACCCTTTTCCCAACAGCATTTCGGCAAGATACGATCCGTCCTGTCCTGTAATGCCGGTAATCAAAGCTACTTTTCTTTTTTCCATTAGTATCAAGTTTTTATTATTTATATTTTCAATATTTCCATATTTCCATATTTCAATGTTTCCATATTTTTCGCCAGAAGAAGTGCCACGTTCTGAACACCGGTTCGCTCAGCGCCTCTGCCGGGTAATATCTCACGAAGTGCATGTTGCGCCATATCTTCAGGAAATACTTCTTCGCCATGCCCTGTTGTGTGAAGTGCCCGTATTTCGAAGCATGCCTTCCGAAGTTGCCGCCGTCAATGATTTCCGCGAGCAGCAACCGTCCCCGCTTCTCGTCCATCGGCACGATCATCGCCGTTTCCTCCAGTCCCGCCACTTCATGCAGCACCCACATCACAGCCCCCGCAAACTTCCACAGCCCAAGCCGTTTCAACTCACGCAGATATTCTCCCACAGAACTCACGGAATTCACAGAAAGGCTAACGCCAACATTCGTTTGATTCGTGCTATTCGTGTTCGCCTTAAAAATCTGTGGGAGCCTTCCATCGCCATCTTTCAATATTAATAAATCTTTCAATATTTCCATATTTCCATATTTTAATCTTTTAATATTGAGTAGGTAGTCTATGAGTTGTCTCATTCCGATCCCTTCATCGAAGAAGTGATGATACAGATGGCACAACTGATAGATGACATTAAACGCTACCGTGGGCACAGCAATCTCCCCTGCCCCGTCCGGCAGACTCACCACATTCGAGCATTGCAGGTCGGCATTCCTCCGAAACCACTTCTGCAGCCTTCGGTTATACACAGGATTGTTCATGATGGCAGGCACGAAATGCAGTTCCACCGGCACCCCGTCCATCGTTGTCTCCACATGGTGATACCTGATATCGTCGCCAAGCACGAAATGCCCCTTGGCATATTCCGTGATCCGCTCTCGGCTGTCGTTCACCCACACGTCAATATCCCCGGGATTGCGCGAATAAGGGTTCGCATACATCAGTGCATTGCCCTGCCCTTTCAGTATGCAGCACCGCAGACCGTCTTTACGGAGCTGTGCATACAGTTTGGCGGCAGTCACGTTCACCCGCATGTTCTGTCGGCGAATCATCTGCGCCTGTGCCATCCACGTCATCAGCAAGTCCTGTCCGATGGGGTTCCCCTTCAGAAGCTCCGGATATTCCCGTCCCATCCGTTCAATCCCGTCGAAGCAAAAACCCGCCAAAGCCTGCTTGGTAGAAAACGCGAAGAGTTGCCGCCAGTCCAAGCTGGCGACAACTCTTCTCATGTCCACCTCGTTGCCGAGGCAGTATTTCAAAAACGCGAATATTGCCGATAAATGTGTCAATGTTCCCCCTTTATTGATAACAGGCGGTAAAGATACCCTTTTCTTTCCACACCGCCAAGAAAGAATAGAAAAATATTCGTGTTCCCAAACAGACATCCGCAGTCTTACAGCTTTTCAATTTCGTCTTTTGACAAATCTGTCATTTTTATGATGGTATCCATGTCCATACCAGCATCTACCATTCTTTTTGCTATTTGGATAGCCTTCTCTTCACGTCCCTTCTCCAAAGCCGTATCTATAGAGTTCTTTACATCACGGTATGCTTTCAAGCTATCCTCATATTCTTTCAGTTCTTTAGGGGTAAATCTGGCAATCTCCGCTTCCTCAAACAGTTTGGCAAATACCTTTTCTTTCAGAGCAGCAGGTCGTTCATCCAGTCGGGAGAGGTTCTTCAACACATACAGCCACTTGTCGTAAAGCGTGACAAGCTCATCTTCAGTCTTGTTAAACTTCGCAATCTCAACATACCTGAAAGACAGTTTGTCGTTGAACACCTTATGCGTCTTCTTATCGAGCAATCCTACGTCATGGTTGATGTCTTCTTGGTCGAAAGCCTCCTCCTCCAAGTCGAAGTTCAGTAAGGCGACAGTATATACATGCTCAAGTTTGAAGTTCCAGTCAGCCCCCTTAGGAGCCTGTTCACGGATAGGAAAAGTAGAATAGAACAAAGAGCGGTCTTTAAAATACTTCTGGTAAGCATTCTGCATCTCAACGATGAACTTCTCACCACGCTCATTCTCACAATACACATCGAAGATAGCCTTGCGCTCTGCAAATACATCCCCCACATGCTCACTGTTCAAGAACCTTACATCCTTGACAACCTGAAAACCTTCAAACAGCGAGTTCAAGAAGTTGATGAGCAAATCCTTGTTGGGCTTTGTTCCAAAGATGCGCTTGAAACCGAAATCGGTCAGCAAGCTTATATACCGTTCTTCTACCTTTCTCATAAGTTTCTCCCTTTAAACGTTTCAGTCTGTATATACATTGCAAAAATACATCTTCCTCCTCACACCACCAAGAAAGGATAGAAAAATATTCGTGTCATTCGTGGAATTCGTGTTCACCCAAATAGCCTTTCGAGAAACGATAAAGATTGCTAAAAAGAAGGAGTTGCTTGCAGTATGTCAAGGAAAACTGTATCTTTGCATAAGAAAACATTAAAAATAACATATGAAGACAGCAACAGCATTGAACAAGACCCAGATTCATCTATTACAGATGTTTCAAGTGGATGACTCGCAGAGCGGTCTGGACGAGCTGAAGGAACTGCTCTATTCCTACTATTCCAAGAAAATGGAAGAGTCGCTCGATGAGTTGTGGGATTCCGGCATTCTGAACCAAAAACGGTTGGACGAAATCAACACCATGGATTTACATCAAATACAATTGTCATGAGTCGATTGGTATTGGACACGAATTGTCTCATACAGATTGTCTCTCCTCGCAGCAAGTACCATACCCTTTGGGAAGACTTAGTGAGGGGCGAGCACGTTCTTTGTGTCTCCAACGAAATTATCGAGGAATATATTGAGATCATGCAGCAATTGATGGGATATACTGTCGCAGAATATGTCATCAAGACAATTCTAAATAGCAAGTTTGTAGAAATCATAGCCCCATACTATCATTTCCACTTGATAGAAGCTGATGAGGATGACAACAAATTCGTAGATTGCGCCATTGTAGCTGGAGCAAAATGCATCGTGACGAACGATCACCACTATGACATACTGAAATCCATACCTTTTCCACGTGTGGAGGTGGTGAATCTTGTCGAGTTTATCAATCATCAGCCCAAATTATAGGATACAACAGGAACGCCTTACGGAGAATCATCTTTCCATATTTAAATATTACCCGTTCCGTGTTCGCCCTAAAATATTCGTGTCATCCGTGTTCCTTTCATATTTCCATATTTCCATCGTTTAATATTAAAGGATCTGTGTATTCTGTGAGATCTGTGGGAGAGAAAAACATCTTACAATATTTCCATATTTAAATATTTCAATATCACTTCAGCCCCACCACATCATAAACCTCACCAGTTCCTTCACGTAGACGCAAGCCTTGTGTTATTCCGCTTCTTCTACCCAAAGAGTCTTATACATTGGCCAAACATCAGTCTGAGGCAACACCGTCAATTTAGCAAATCTATTTTTCTCATAAAATGATACTGCGGAATAATCGGGAGTATGCAACGCATTGACTGTCAAAAACACACATCCAGCCATTTTCTGAGTTTTAGCCATATATTCGATTTGGCTCAATATTTCCGATCCAAGATGAAGATGTTGACTATCTCCACTCAAAACGATAACGCCCCTGCGGTTTCTCCACGGTCACTTTGCCGCTCTTCAAGGCACGATATGAATCCAAAGCAGCCTTACGTACTGCTTTAGCACATTCACCCTTTACCACAAATGGCTTTGTTATTATTCCTAACATAATTTTTCCATTTTATTTATCACATTGCAAAAATACATCTTCCTCCTCACACCACCAAGAAAGAATAGAAAAATATTCGTGTCATCCGTGGAATTCGTGTTCCTTTAATATTTCCATCTTTTCATCTTTTAATATTACCACTTTGTCCCGTCACCTTCTTCATCGCCTCCACGATATGCTGTATCGTATACGCCGGTTCGAAGCAGCAATTAAATATCTCCACGCCAGCGAACGTACAGTCCTCCCCATTCGTGAGATTCGTGTTCGAGGGAAAAACATCTTTCAATATTTCCATATTTAAACATTTCAATATTCCCCGGTCTGTGTATTCTGTGAGATCTGTGGGAGAGAAAAACATCTTTCAATATTTCCATCTTTTAATATTTCAATATTACTTCAGCCCCTTCCCATCATTATCCCGGAACCAGTCCTCCAAAGCCTCCTCAAAGCTCCACTTAAACTCATACCCACAGCCCTTCAATTTCTCCCCACAGATATTCGTGGATATCTGCAGCTTTTTTACACGGGCAGGACATATCCCCATCGGCGACCCCATCAGCATCGCCATGCGCGCCATAGGCATAATCACCCAGTTTGGAATATCGGGAACAAACTGCGTCAGCCCCGTCACCTTCTTCATCGCCTCCACGATATGCTGTATCGTATACGCCGGCTCGAAGCAGCAGTTGAATATCTCCACGCCAGCGAACGCACAGTCCGCCCCATTCGTGTTATTCGTGAGATTCGTGTTCACTTTAAACATCTGTGTATTCTGTGAGATCTGTGGGAGATTAACCCACCACATCATAAACCTCACCAGTTCCTTCACGTATATACAAGCCTTGATCGTATCCTTCCGTCCAGGGTAAGCGAACTTATGCCCCTTAATAGCCCAGTAAAGACGAGTAAAGTTCCCATTCTCCCCCTTACCAAACACCACGCCCGGCCTCACAATCAGCAGCTGCCTTTCCGCCCCAGAAAAATTCTGTGAATTCTGTGAGATCTGTGGGAGACCACCGTTCTGCCAGATCATATGAATCTTCTCCGCCACGAGCTTCGATATACCATACGCCGTATTCGGCGTAGGCAACGTCGTTTCCTTCTTCAGCTGCTCCGCAGCCCCGTAAGGCGCGATACTCGACGTAAACACTATTTTCTTGATCCCCCACTTCTCAGCAAACGCACACACATTCTCCGCCCCACGGATATTCGTCTCGAAGTATTCGATGTCCTCATGCCCTGGCGTACGGTGTACGGCAGCGAAGTTGAAGATGATATCATCGGGCGTAGGCGTAAACGGCAAGTTCTCTATCGGCTTGCGGATATCGCACTCTACATAGGTCGATTTCAGCGTCTCCCCCTCCCTTAGTGCCGGCTTATAATCCTTCACCACCGGGTTCGGCGTACCCGGCTTCACGATGTCGAGGTTATACACTTGAGCCTCAGGGTTCAGCTCCTTGATCAAATTAGTGAGATGGGTACCGATAAACCCGGTACCGCCAGTGATAATATAGTTCATAAAACAATTTGTATTTATCGGTTATAAATTTCAGTATAAATGTCTTCCAAGGCATGAATGCGATTGTCGATGAGGAAGTCCGACTCAAAGTAAGCACGCGAATTCCGTTCCATCACTTTGCGTTTCTCGTCATCCTCTATCAACTCGTTCATCTTCTCCACAAAGGCCTTCTCGTCCAGAGGCAAGAGATAGCCGTTGTAACCATCCTTCACACAGTCCTTGTTGCCCAGCACGTCGCTAGCCACGACAGCCTTGCCCAGCGACATCGCCTCTATCACTGAGATAGGCAAGCCCTCATAGAGCGAAGTCATGAAGTAGAGCATACTCCCCTTCACATACCTCAGCGTCTCCTCGTGGCTCAGCCAAGGCAGCAGATAGAAAGTATCGTCCATCCCAAACCGATGAATCAACGCCTTCATATCCTCCAGCATAGGCGAATAGAACCCCACGCCGAGCAGATAAAACGTCACGTCAGGATGCTTCAGATGCACCCCATGTGCCACCTCCACCATAAACAGCGGATTCTTCTGATAAGAAGGCCGCCCAATGGAAGTGATGTATCTCTCCCCCTCTTTAGGTACAGGCAAAGAACCAAAAGATTCGTTTAATTCGTGAGATTCGTGTTCGTCTAAAAAGTCCTGTGTATTCTGTGAGATCTGTGGGAGACTATCCTGTGTAGCGTTATTCCAGGCGAAAGCCTTCTCCTCCTTGAACCCCACCACCTTGATTCCGAGTTCCCTTTCCGATCCCGAGCAAGCCAGCAGCCACGAGTTCAACTTCGCTATCTTCTCCAGCAGGAGAAACACCTTCTTTTTCTTCGGCGACTCCGCCGAGAGAAACGAGAAGGCATGCGCCGTATAAACCACCTTAGCTCCTGTAAGGAAAGCCGCAAACCGCCCGATAACACCACCTTTGGCACTATGGCAATGCACCAAGTCTGGTTTCTCCTTGCGGATAATCCCGATAGCCTGCACCACCGCCTTCAAGTCCTTCACAGGATTCAAGGCCCGGTACATGTCGATGCTATAGGTCTTCACCTGCTTGCCATGCCGCAGATAAGGCTTACTGTTGTCGTCAGCTCCGTTCACGATGACAAAATCGAACCCATCGCCAGCCAATGCCACGGTATTGCGCACATAAGTATCTATGCCGCTCTTGAGGTTGCCAATATGAAGAATCTTCATGCCGCCACCCTCCTTTCTTCGTCTTGGAGAGTGGTGTTATAACCGATAAATACGAGTGAGTATCCCTCACTCTTCGTTCTTAGCTTATCACTTCGTTTTACCCCCCCGAAATCAAATTATTGAACATATCGTATTGATTTTGTAAGTAAGAAATTCTGTTCTCTATGAAGAAATCCTTTAGGAAAATCTCCCTTGATTTCTTCTCCATCTTAGCCCTTAATGCCTCGTCATTCACCAGTTGAATGATTCTCTCTGCATAAGCATTGGCATCCAATGGAAGCAAGTAGCCATTCTCGCCATTTCTTACGCAATCCTTATTCCCTACGACATCACTTGCAATGATAGCCTTGCCGTTAGCCATGGCTTCAATCACAGCCAACGGCAATCCCTCGTAAAGGGCAGTGGAAATATAGAACAAGGATTTGCGAACAAATTCCTGACAGTCGACATGACTTATCCAAGGTTCCAACCGAATGGTGTCTTCAAGTCCTAGCTCCGCCATCTTGGTTTTCATCATCTCCAACTCAGGAGAATGATAGCCCACGCCTAGCAAGATGAACTTCAAACTACATCCTTTATCCTTCACCTTTTTGATGACATCAAGCAAAAACAAGGGATTCTTCTGGTAGCAAGGTCTGCCAATATAACAAGCAAAAGGCTCTTGCATATCAACAGCCTTACCCTTTTCATGCGAAGCATCCGGCACGGCATTGTGCCAAGCCAAGGCATGTTGCTTGTCATACCCAACATCCTTCACCGCCATCTGCTGCTCCGACTCAGAGCAAGCCAACACGTATGTATTGAATCGCGTCAGCCGTTCTATCGCCAGATACACCATTCGCTTCAACTTCGAAGGAGTGCAGAGATAGGAGAAAGCATGAGGCGTATAGAACGTCTTGACACGCGCCAACAATCCTACAGTTCTACCGATGATACCGCCCTTCGCACTATGGCAATGGATAATATCAGGCTTTTCCTTTCTTACTATCAGGATGGTTTGTATCAAAGCCCTCAAGTCATTCCAAGGATTCAGCGAGCGGAATAGCGAAATAGAATATTCCTTCACCGCTTCACCATTTCTGACTATAGGTTGATGTTTGTCTTCCTTACCACAAACTACGATATATTCATTGTTTTCTGCCTTATTATATATAATGGAGTTTCGGATATAAATGTCCAATCCTCCTATCATTTGACCTACATGAAGTATTTTCATGCCGCCCTCCTTTCTTCTTGATGGAGAGCGACATTGAGAGGTCTAAGAATTACCCCCCCCGAAATCAAATTATTGAACATTTCCATATGTTGATCTACTACACGTTTAATATCATAGTTTTCAATCACTTTCTCCAGAGCCTTGCGCCTCATCTCAGCCGCCTCCTCGGGATGGCGATAGAGCCAGAGCACCTTGTCGGCAGCATCCTGCGGATTGTCCACATCGACCAGAAGACCGTCCACACCATCCTCCACCAGCGTAGGAATGGCATCCGTCCTACTAGCCACCACATTCTTCTCTGCAGCCATATACTCCACCACGGCAAGGCCAAAGCCCTCCCAGCGAGACAGGAGCATCGCCACATCAAAAACCTTCAGGTAACAGTAAGGCACATCCGTCCATCCCGTCACTACCAGCTGCAAACCGTTCTCCTTGGCAAAGTTCCTCACCTCCTCCTCTTCCTCACCGTTACCCACGATGATGAAGGCCGAGTTAGGAACCTCGTCATGAATCAGCTTGGCAGCCCGTATAAACACATCAGGCGCCTTCTGTGGCGACAATCTTCCAATCATCCCCACCACAAAGGCATCGTCAGCGATACCGAGACTCTCGCGAGAAAGCCCCACGGCATTCCTCACCGCCTCCACGTCAATCCCATTAGGTATCAGCGCCAGCTTACTATCCGGAGCAATATGCTCCCTCTGCGCCGACTGCCGTTCTGCCTCAGAGATACAGACTATCCTGTCCGTGCAAGGAGCCAACCATTTCTCCAAGCACAGATAAATCATACTTTTCAGTTTCATAAAGATTTAGATAAACATGAATTGCCACGAATGATCCAAAAATTAATCTTGTCGCAACTCACAAGAAAAATTCATGATAAATACGTGGACATTCGTGTAAAAAGATAAAACATGAATGACCACGAATTACTCAGAAATTAATATTGCTGTAACCCACAAGAAAAATTCATGATCAATTCATGGGCATTCGTGTAAAATTTTCATATTCCTGTCCAAGAGCACACATTCATTCGTGTCCTCCAAGAGACCATACCGTTCCCCTTGCAAACTACTTGCTCCGAAGTTTACCAACATCCCCACGGGATGCTTGGTCAGACGCATATAGTTGAAGAGTTGCGCCCGATGCGCCGATACCAATTCCGACACACTTTTAAGTTCCACAATCACATCCTCCACAACGATATCCATCTTGTATTTCTTCTCCAGTTGGTGGTGCTTATAGAAGCAAGCAATCTCCTTTTCCCTTTCGTTAGCGATTCCCTGGTCAAGCAATTCCAGATGCAGAGCCTCTTGATATACTGGTTCCAGCAAACCCCATCCCAACTCAGAATGTACTTTCATTGCCGCCCCAATAATCTTATATACCACATCCTTATACCCCGTAAAGTCTTCCATGACAAGTAAAAGATTAAACATGAATTATCCACGAATTACCCATAAATCAATCTCACCGCAACCCACAAAGAAAATATTCATGATAAATTCATGGTAATTCGTGTAAGATTTTCATTTGATGTTAAACGCCCAGCCATGGGGATTATACACCACTTTGCAGTTCAACCCGATGGCAGCCAGTCGCCCCAATCCACCTGCAAAACTACTGTGGCAATACAGAATATCCGGGCTAATGCTCTTAATCTGTTGACGAATAGCCAACACCTTCTTGATAACTCGCAAGGGAGAGAACGACTGCGTCAAGTCCATCTGCTTCACCCCGTCCACCATCTTGCGATACATACACTCATCATAATTGCGAGAGCAGATGAAGAACTGCTCCATCCCCCTCGCCTCCAGTCGTGGCAGGAGCATCTGGAGATACCTCTCCACACCCCCTGCACACTCAGCTATATGTAATATTTTCATAAGCCAAATAGATAATCTTAGTGAAAGTATTTCTTATTCACTTAAATTTCTCTTCAAACATCTTTCTCAGTGTCGCCTCATAGCCATCAGGCATGGGGGATTCGGAATCGGGATATACATCCCTGAAATCCTGCTCCAGCCTGTCCAGAAACTGAGCCACCAGGAGCCATTTCTCCCAGGGTGACTGCTTGTGGCTGAGCAAGAGGCGGAGCAGTGTATAGAGCTGGCATACACTGAGATTTTGTCCGCATTAGATTCTCTTTTGGGCGTCACGACCGAAATGAGCCTGACGCAAACTTCTCGTCGTGTGGCATCTGCTACCACCAATCAACTCT
>CAVJZZ010000026.1:0-37289 GCA_963654295.1 Lachnospiraceae bacterium
GATGTAGACTGGTCTTTAGGGGCGAATTGCTCCACGACAGGACCTTGGGCGAATGCCACATTATCCTTATAGGCAGAGAGTATCTTGTTGGGATTCTCGTTTGTAGTCTTCTTTATCATTGCAAAGAGTGACGACTCCATCTCCTTGCCGTCGATTACGAACACTCCACCGAATATCTTGTGGCGACAATGTTCTGAATTAATCTGTGCGAATCCGAACACCTCGGAATCGGTTAGCGGTCTGCCAAGCTGCTTCTCTATCTTGTGCAGATATTCTATCTCCTCCGGCGAGAGTGCAAGTCCCTCCTGCTCGTTGTATTCCTCAAGATTGTCAATATGCTTGATTGGTTCTGGCTGATGGTTCACTGTGAACACATCCTGATCTATGCCTTTATACATGCGTTGCAGCATAGGATCGTGGTCAGCATCTTCTGAATCAACGGGGAAGTACTCTTCTATACGCGAAATGCCGTGGAGATTCATGTTTTGTGTAATCTCAACGGCATTCGTACTCCAAGGAGTAATCATTTCACGGCGCGGGCCCACGTAGTAGCCCTCGAGCGTAGGTTGCTCAAGGAGTTCTGCGTCGCCGTAAAGCCATGACAGTTCGTTAGTCTCTTCGTGGTTGGGCTGATGGTCAATCTCAGTGGCAATCACGCTCTTGGTCGGAGTTCTGAAAAAAAGAATCATATGTTTCTTATATAAGCGTTTGTTTCTGTCTGCAAAGTTACGGCAATTAGGCAGAAGAACAAAATAAAAACCGCCCTTTTTGTGCTCTTTTCTTCAAGATAGCCTCCCCGCGTTTTAATATGGAAATATGGAAATATTAAAATATTAAAATATTGGGGACAAGCATTGAAATATTAAAATATTAAAATATGGAAAAATTGAAATATTGGTGACAAGCGCAGTGTAGTAGTCGACGTGTCCCCACGTCGACCCTGTGCTTTTGAACAGCTTGTCACGCAAATCATCAGCGCTTCCTACAATCGCCTACTGCTGCAAATCCCGATACAGTCCGTCGACGATGCTGTCGGCGAGACTGATGTTGGGCACGATGATCTCGTCGCACTGCAGACTGCGCGCCACGGAGAGGAAGATCTCGGCGGCGGGCACGATGACGTCGGCACGGTCCACTTTCAGGTTGTACCGCTGGCGGCGCTCCTCGACGCTCAGGGGCGCCAGCTGACTGTAGATGTCGTGCAGCTGTCCCACCTTGAGTCGTCCGTTGCTGTTCTTGTCCTTCACGAGTTTGAAGAGCTTGTTGATATTTCCTCCCGACCCGATGATGCGCGTGTCGGGAAACTCCCGGGCGTAGGTTTCGAGGGTGTTTTTCATGAGCGTGCGCTCCTCGCCCTTCACGTTGCCGCTGAGCAGGCGCAGGGTGCCGATGTTGAACGAGTGGCTCTCGGCGAGGATGCCGTCGTGCAGCAGCGAGATCTCCGTGCTGCCGCCGCCCACGTCGACATAGGCGAAGTTGCCCACGGCACTCTTGGTGTTCTCGACGAGGTTGTTGCAGAGCAACTGTGCCTCCTCGGCGCCGGGGATGATTTCGAGTTTGATGCCCGTCTCCTCCTCGATGAGGCGCATCACCTTCTTGCCGTTCTCGGCGTCGCGCATGGCGGAGGTGGCGCAGGCGCGGTAGTGTGCCACGTCGTTGACCATCATAAACTGCTTGAAGCCCTTCATCATGTGGAGCATGGTCTTCGCCCTCGACTTCGATATTTTGCCGAGGGTGAACACGTCGTTGCCCAGTCGGAGGGGCACGCGGATGAACATCAGTTTGCGGATGCGTTCGAAGGCGGGTGCGCTGTCGTCGAAGCGTTTGATGAGCAGGCGTGCGCCGTTGGAGCCGATGTCGATGGCTGCGAGGTTGATTGCTTTCATATCTCTTGGGTGTATGCGTTGTGTAGTGCTTCTTGTGATCGGAAAGGCTCTTCGCCCTCCTTGGTGGGTTGGATGCTGTTCAGGCCCGTGCCGTCGACGATGCGTCCGTTGGCGGTGTCGTTGAGTCCGTATTCCACGGTGCGCAGGAGGTCTTTCTTCATGTCCTCGTCATAGACGGGTGTCATCACCTCGATGCGGTTGGTGAGGTTGCGCGGCATCCAGTCGGCCGACCCGATATAGTAGCGCGGTTTGCCGCCGTTGCAGAAGATGAGGATGCGCGAGTGTTCCAGGTAGCGGTCGATGATGCCCACCGCCCTCACGTTGTCGCTCACCCCTTCCACGCCAGGCACGAGGGAGCAGTTGCCGCGGATCACGATGTCCACCTTCACCCCCGCCTTCGATGCGGCATATATCTTCTTCACCATCTCGCTGTCGGTGATGTGGTTGATCTTGATCTTCACCCATGCCTCCTTGCCCGCCTGGGCGTTCTTGATCTCGGCATCGAAGAGGCGCAGGATGCGGTTGCGCATCGAGTTGGGCGACACCAGCAGTTCGCGGAACCTCACCACCGAGAAGGGCCGTTCGATGAAGTCGAACACCTTTGCCACCTCGTTGACGATTCTCGGGCGTGCCGTCATCATCAGGTAGTCGGTATACACCTTCGCGTTGCCCTCATGGAAGTTGCCCGTGCCCACGCAGGCGATGTTGCCCTTGGTGGAGGTGATGAGGCATAGCTTCGAGTGTATTTTCAGACCTTCCACGCCGAAGATTACGTTGATGCCCTCCTCTTGCATGCGCTTGCTCCACTGGATGTTGCTCTCCTCGTCGAAGCGTGCCATCAGTTCCACCACGGCGGTCACCTTCTTGCCGTTGCGGGCGGCGCAGATG
Organism: Lachnospiraceae bacterium; assembly: GCA_963654295.1. GTDB lineage: Bacteria > Bacteroidota > Bacteroidia > Bacteroidales > Bacteroidaceae > Prevotella. The sequence goes on from CAVJZZ010000026.1 coordinate 2,775, forward strand.
AGTGCCTTCACCACCTTCGAGTCTTTCGCCAGTCGGTAGAGGGTGGTTTTTATCTCTTTTACGCTGGGGCGCAGGGCGGCTTCGCGGAGCACGCGGATATAGGAGTCGAACGAGTGGTAGGGCACGTGGATGAAGCGGTCTTTCTCTCGGATGGCGTCGAGGATGCTCCGCTCGTCCTGGAATTCCTTTTTCATCGTCTGTTGCCAGCGCGGGTATCTCAGGTCGGTATGTCCGCAGTCGGGGAAGCTCATCAGGTCGCGGTGGTTCTGGTATCTGCCTGCGGCGAGCGACGTGTCCAGTTCCCTCACGTTGAGGCGGTCGAGGATCTTGCGCTGCATCTCCTTGGGCATCTCCTTGTCGTAGATGATGCGGATGGGTGCGCCCTTCTTGCGGCTGCTCACGCCGAGGGCGATCTTCTCCATGGCGCCGTAGTCGCCCTCGTTGTCCACCTCCATCTCTGCGTCCTTGGTGAACTTGAACGAGTAGGCTTCGTAGGTGCTGTGCTTCGTGCCGATGAAGATGAGGGGCAGGCAGAAGCGTATCACGTCGTCGAGGTAGATGATGTTGTCGTAGCCCTCGCTGGCGGGCAGGCGGAAGAAGCGTCCGAACGCGCTCACGGGTACCTTTATAATGGCGTATTTCACCTTCTTGTCCTCCTCGTGTGTCTTCTTCACCACGAGATAGATGCGGTTGTCCTCGAGCGTGTTGAGGTCGTCGATGGCAGAGAGCCAGATGGGGTTGGTCGACCCGTTGAGTTTGTCGCGGTAGAACTGCTTGAGGCATTCCTTCTGTTCTCCGTTGAGTTGTGTCTCGTCGATGAGTCGGATGTGGTGTTCCTCCAGTTGTCGGAACACCTGTCGGGTGGTCTCGGTATATTCCTTGCTGAACTCCTCGTTGAGTTTGTTGATGGTTTTGATGGTGTGTTTGATCGCCTTGCGGCTGTGTGCGTTGAGGGTGTAGCTGTCCGAGAGTCGGTTGAGGGTAGCCATGCGCACGCGGAAGAACTCGTCGAGGTTGTTGGAGTAGATGCCCAGGAACGACATCTTCTCCAGTGGTGGCACGTCGGGTTTCTGTGCTTCCTGCAGGATGCGGTGGTTGAAATACATCCAGCTGACGTCGCGTTCCACGTAGGTCAGCGCTTTTTCTTTCTTGTTGGCCATGCTTCTTGTGTTTAAGTTTTTGACGCTGCAAAGTTACGCCGAAACCGTTGATACAGTGCTTACATCCGTGCTACAATCATGTTGCAATGCTGTTACACAATTTAATATGGAAAAATGGAAAAATGGAAATATGGAAATATGGAAAAATGGAAATATTGGGGACAAGCATTGAAATATTAAAATATTAAAATATGGAAATATGGAAATATTGGGGACAAGCGCAGAGTAGTAGTCGACGTGTCCCCACGTCGACCCTGGGCTTTTGAAATGCTTGGACAAATATTCCCATAATAATTCTTAATTTATCAACCTGTGGGTTGTATATTCCGTTAGGTTATATTATCTTCGCAGTGTAAAACAAGTAAGTTATGAAATTCGACCTTATCACTGAAAACGAACGCCTTTGGGCTGTCAGATACGACGACTGTCTCGACAATGTCCTTGATTCCATTTTCGGACAATGGAACGACGTGTCATGGCTTCGCAGCTTCTTCAAGCAGAATATCGAGGACTTGGCATCTTATTTCAAGATTACGGATGTCAACCAGGCCATCTATGACACCATAGAAGACAGCGAACGGCTGCAGTGTCTCATCATGGACATCTCCCCAGATGCTGACCTTGACAGGATTTTCCGTCCGTTGGAGAACAGTCGTACTTCCGAGATGCTCCTGGGCAAGGAAAAGGCTCGTCTTCACAATACGCCTCGCCATGCCTCTTGGCTTCGCATCTATGCCATCAAGCTCGAACCGGGTATCTACATCATTACTGGCGGTGCCATCAAACTGACTCGTACCATGCAGGAGCGTGAGCATACGCTGGTGGAGCTCGCCCGAATGGAGAAGGTGCGCCGCTTCTTGCTCGACAACGATATAGCCGACAAGGACTCGTTTATGGACTTTTTGAATGAACTCATATAGAAAGGAGGTTTTTATGAGAACTGCCAACGAAATCATTTCCCAACTGAAAGACCACCAGTCTTCCACGCCGTCCAAGTGGCGCGAGAATGCCGAGTGGCGCATGACCAACAAGCCGTGGCTCCGTTACTCGCAGCATATCGCCATGATGATGCTCGACAAGATGGAGGAACTGGGCATGACCCAAAAGCGCCTTTCCGAACTCATGGGCTGCAGCCAGCAGTATGTCTCCAAAGTCCTCAAAGGCCAGGAGAACCTCTCCCTCGAAACCCTCTCCAAAATCGAGCGTTGCCTCCAAATCCAAATCCTACGGCAAGCATAGTTTTAATATGGAAATATTGAAATATGGAAATATGGAAATATTGGGGACAAGTATTGAAATATTAAAATATTAAAATATTAAAATATGGAAATATGGAAATATTGGGGACAAGCGCAGAGTAGTAGTCGACGTGTCCCCACGTCGACCCTGTGCATATGAACTGCTTGTCCCGCCAATCTTCTGTGCTTCGATCAAGCTTAGGGGCCGACGTGGGGACACGTCGCCTACTACGGCTGTTTAATATTTCCATTTTTCCATTTTTCAATATTAAACGTGGGGACGCGTCGCCTACTACGCACTATGTAATCTTTACAGAAAAACGTGCCTAATTCTTGCGAAACCCCTTGAAATTCCCCCCCCCCCTTATGGGGCAATATCACTGATTTTTAGATATTTTGCAAAAAAAAGTGTATGAAAATTGCATGTCATATGCAAGAAATACCGTAACTTTGCATTTACTTTATAAACAGTAGTTTAAGACTCGGGAATTCATTATAAGATTGTATTGTATGATTAGACAGTTATTAATGACGATCTTCGCGCTGATTGCAGGAGAATGTTTCGCCATTACACCGGCGGACAAATACTCCTATGTGGTGGTGCTCGACAGCGCTACCATAGCCCGCGGCGGCATTGAACTGTCCGACTCCCTCTTCTATAAAATCTCCCGCAAGGTGATCTTCCCCGTCAACAAGTTCGAAATCCCGCAGAACTCCCCGTTCCGCCGCGAACTGCTCGGCGAGATCCTCCCTTATTTCGACAATGGCGAATATATCCTGGAGGCGATGCTCGTGCGTGGCGCCGCTTCGCCCGAAGGTCCTTACGGATGGAACTGCACGCTGAGTCAGTTGCGCCGCGATGCCCTTCTCCACCTCATCCGCCAAAATGTGAAGCATCCTCTCGACAGCGTCACGCGTGTAAAAGAGATGCCCGAAGACTACCTCTACCTCCTTCTGCTTATGAAGGAGCGCAACGACCGCGACTACCAGCGCGTGGCGAAGGTCATCAACCGCTATGTGGGCGGCAATCAAGAACGGATGAAGCTGGAACTGATGGCTGTGGACGAGGGGAAACTGTGGAAGCGGTTGCTCCGCGACTATTTCCCGCAGATGCGTGCCGCCCGCGTGGTGCTCTTCTTCAAGCGCCGCACCGCCGTAGAGACACAGCGCACCTGCACAGAGCCCTTTATATTAAATAAGGTGGGAGACGGTATCCCGGTCAGCCCCCACTGCCAGCCCGTCACCATCGGGGAGGAGCGCATGCCGCGCCGTGAGATCCTGGCGGTGAAGACCAACCTGCTCTTTGACTTTGCATATATGCCGAGCGGCTACAACCGCTTCTGCCCGATACCCAACATCGCCCTCGAATACTATCCCCTGCACGGCCATTTCACCTATGGCGCGTCGCTCGACTTCCCTTGGTGGCAGCACTATCGGGAGCACAAGTATTTCCAGGTGCGCAACTACCAGCTCGAAACCCGCTACTATTTCAAGAGCGGCAGCGTGGAGCGCACCGGCTACGGCAAGGGTGCCGCCTTCAAGGGATGGTATGCCCAGGCATACGCCCACATGGCAATCTACGGACTCTGCTTCGACGCCAAGCGCGGATGGGAAGGGGAGGGCGCCGGCGGCGGTCTGGGCGTGGGCTATGTGATGCCCCTCACCCGCCGCGGTCACTGGCGACTGGAGTTCGGGGCACAGTTCGGCGTGTTCTTCACCAAGTACGACCCCTACCAGTATGAGAGCGTACTCTACCCCGACCGCCACGACAACCTCTACTACTACAAGTGGGGCAGTTGGGGCAACCTCTTCCACCGCCGCCAGCACCAGCTGACATGGTTCGGACCCACCCGCGTGGGCATCACCCTCAGCTACGACCTGCTCTACCGCCGCCGCGTGAAGAAGGGCGTGAGCTTTAAAAGTTGGGAGGTGGTGAAATGACAAAGATGCTGAAAAGACATTTCCTGTGGCTGTTCCCCGCAGTGATTGCGGTGGCGATGCTGCTCACCAACTGCGCCCGTAACCCCGAACTCCACCTCGACTACAACGGTGAGGTGGCTACCGACCTGCCGATCATCGAACTGCAGCTCGACGTGTTCTGGGACTACAACACCGAGACCGAGGGCTCCTACGACTGGCGCAGCGAGTGGTACTACGGATGGGATGACGACGACAAGACGTTCTTCGGCGAGATCGGCTACACCAAGCCCTCCTCGTTCCAGATACGCCGCTACTATACGGGCAATGCCGCCTATGGCGAACATACGAGCGTGCTCTCCGACATCATTGACGGCTTCTCCTATTCCGCCCCCTTCGACTGGGGATTCTGGGACATGCTGGCATGGAACGAGATCACCACGTCCGACGGTATCCAGAGTCTGCGCCTCGACGAGCAGACCACCCTCGACCACGTCACCGCCTACACAGGACAGACGATGAACTCGGTGCGCTACCAGGCGCCGCGCTACACGCGCTCGTTCTACCAGCCCGAGGAGTTGTTCAGTGCCTACACCCAGGCGGTGGAGATCAACAAGGACCTCGAAGGGTTCGTGTATGATGAAACGCGCAACGTGTGGGTGAAGCAGCTGGAGATGTTGCTGCGCCCCGTCACCTATATCTACCTCACCCAGGTGATCATCCACCACAACAACGGGCGCATCACCGGCGTCGACGGCAACGCCAACCTGTCGGGTATGGCGCGCACCGTGAACATCAACACCGGCGTGACGGGATCGGACGCCATCACCGTGCACTACTACGTGCGCTTCAAGAAGGGGTGCGACATGAAGGGTGAGAGCGTAGACATCGCCGGCGGCCGTCTGATGACCTTCGGCATGTGCAATCTCGACGGCACGCGTGCCACGAGGGCGGTGGAGGACGGCGTGCGTCACTATATGGATGTGAACATGCAGTTTAACAACGGTATGGACTCCACCTTCGTCTTCGACGTTACCGACCAGGTGCGCAAGCGTTACAAGGGCGGCGTGCTCACCGTGGAACTCGATGCCGACACCATCAAGATCCCGACCCGCAAGGGCGGATCCGGCTTCGATGCCACTGTCAAGGACTTCGAGGACGGCGGCACCCACGAGTTCGAGATGTAAAATGAAGTCTCCCACGGATCTCACAGATCTCACGGAAACGTTAGGGGGTAATAATCTCCCACGGATCTCACAGAAAAGTGGGCGAAAACGAATGGCGCGAGCCTTCTGTGTATTCCGTGAATTCTGTGGGAGAAAAAATAATGTATATACAAATGCAAAAATAAATATATATGGGTAAATCAATGAGAAATTTCAGGAAGGGCTCGGGCATCGCCATGGCAGCAGTCATGGGCGTTGCCTTGACAGGTTGCTCCGACGACACAGTGGAGAACCTCGGAACCCAGACCGTGCAGGAGAAGCCCACCGCCATCATGTTCAGCAATGTCGCCAATGCAGTGTCGCGTGCTACGCATGAGCAGTCGGCAGCGCTCCTGAACAACAGCATCGTCTTCTATGGCAACAAGACGACATCCAAGGGTGCCACAAACACCATCTTCGACAACTACCGTCTGAAGTATACTGCCAATTCTGCCGGCAAGACGGAGACCAATGTCAAGGACTGGGAGTATGTGGGACTCACCTCTCTCAAGAATGCAGTGCAGGACGTGAAGTACTGGGACTACACTTCTACTAAGTATGACTTCGTGGCAGCCGCTGGTCTTGCCTCTGACGAGACCATCACAGATGTCAACGGCATGAAGATTAACGTGGCAAATGCTTCTGCCCTCGACGGCATCTACATCGCTGACCGCATCACGGTGGTGCCCGCGCAGTACAACAAGACGGTGCAGTTCCAGTTCCGTCGCCTCGGTGCCCGCATGCGTATCGGTTTCTACGAGACCGTGCCCGGCTATGCCATCAAGAACCTCATCTTCTATTATGTAGGTGCGCAGTCGGGTAGCAAAAATCTCGGTGTCGGCGGTGCCTTCCCACAGTCGGGAAAGTATAATGTCACCTACGATGCCGCCAACAACGCCACGGTGAAGTTCAATGGCGGCAGCAACGTGATGGCATGGTCCAGCCAGTTCGGTACGCTCGACTACACCTATGCCGAGTCGAAGGTGTCGGGCGAAGGCAAGGAGTATATCGACGCGGACGGTAAGCTGACGGGTACGAAGACTAACAACTTCCTCTCCAGCACATCGGCACAACCTACCTATGCCAAGGGCACTTATACCATTGATGGCGTGGCAAACACCAAGTCTGACTACAAGCCCATTCTGCCCAACGAGAACAATACGCTGAAGATGCAGCTCCGTGTGGACTACACCCTCGTGGCGCTCGATGGCAGCGGCGATGAGATCAAGGTGCGCGACGCCTATGTGAGCGTGCCAGTGGAATACTTGAAGTGGAAGCCCAACTACTCTTACACCTATATCTTCAAGATCTCGGATAAGAGTAATGGATATACTGCCAAGAATGACGACTCCAGCACCATCGACCCCGAAAATGGCGGTCGTGTGCCGGATCCTAATAATGGCGGTGGTGATACCGACCCAGCGAAGGATCCTGCGACAGGCGAGATTATTCCTCCATATGTTCCTGATGAAAGCAACCCTGATGCTTACATTCCAGATCCTGATGATCCTGATAAGAAGATTCCTAACCCTGATGTGCCACTCGTGCCGAACCCTGCATATCCTGACAACAATGGTGACAAGGCTCCTGACGGCGACCAGCACGACCCATCGAACCCTGTGCCATCACCCAAGGATCCAGAGAATCCCGACAAACCAGACCCGGATGATCCAGCAGGACTCTATCCGATCACCTTCGACGCTGTGGTTGTAGACACCGAGGAGCACAAGCAGGAGACCATCACTTCCGTGACCACTCCGAGCATCACCACTTACTCTTCTTCGAGCAATGTGACCGTGAACGGTGAGTATCAGGTAGGTAAGGCCATCACCCTCAGCATCCAGGACAACATGACGCCTGAGAAGTGGGAGTATATGAGCACTACCAACGAGATCACCGAGAAGAAGGCTGCAGAACTCTATGGCGAGAGCACCACCGCTTGGACGAATCTCGTGATCACCAGCAAGAAGGCAACGTTCACGCCGCAGAGTGCCGGCTACTACATCGTCCGCGTAAAAGTAGGAAGTACCTACGGATACAAGGTCATTAAAGTAGTGCAGTAATAATAATCTCCCACAGATCTCACAGATCTCACGGAAAAGTGAGTAAAAAATAATGGCGTCATCCATCTGTGTATTCTGTGAGTTCTGTGGGAGAATAAAAAATATAATCTGTGGGAGACAAGGGCTGCGGCGAGGGCGCCGCGCCTCCTATAAACAAACAAGAATTTATAAATAACCATTAGGGTGTGGTATTTTTACCCCCCCCTATAAAAAATTAACAATAGAAAATCATTGCATTATGAAAAAGATTGATTTGATCCTCACAGCCGCTGCTGCCACAATCCTGGCCGGCTGTGTCGACGACACAACTGTCGTAAATCAGGGGGAGGCGACAGAAATCGGCACCGCTATAGGATTCAACCTCACCGTGCCCGGCCAAACCCGCGCCACCCTGTCGGGCAAAGATGCCGCTGACAAGTTGGGTGAGGAATTTGTGATTTTTGGTGTTAAGAATGCAGTAGGGGAAACAGTAGCTCAGAATTCATTTACAAACTATACAGTAAAATTTACAAATGCTTCCGCTGGTTCAACGGAGACAAATACCCATAACTGGGAATATGTAGGACAGACGCCTTATGCGGAAGCCAAGGTTTCACCTGCAGTTCTAACCCAGACGGTGAAATATTGGGACTACAGCGCAACCAACGGTTACACCTTCACCGCCTTCTCTGGAAAGACTTTCCTCGAAGATGAAAATACCAAGGCAAAGGTGGAGAAGATAACAACTGTCGATGAAGGTAAAACGGAATATGAAAAGGGCTACAAGGTAACCGTGCCATCAGCAGCTGACCTCAGCAAAATCTTCTTCTCAGACCGCAAGGTAATCTCAAAGACCGAGTACAACAAACCTGTAGTGCTCACTTTCCGCAACTTCGGTGCAAAGATCCGTGTGGGATTCTACGAGACTGTGCCAGGATATAGCGTGAAGATTGACAAGTTCTATTATGCTGAAAATCCTACAGCTCCAGTGACCACATTCAAGGGGATGGATAAGAATCCTACTGACGGCAATTTCGTTGCTGCCTTGCAGAACGTGAACCCATCTGCACAAAATGGCAATGAGGTGACAGTGACCTATTATGGCCAAGGCACAGCCAACGAGAATCAGCCAAAGATCAACTCGGGAAGTAGCGCAAACTATCAGTACACACTCACGCTTGGCTCAAACATCTCTTCTTCTACTACCGCCAATATCAGCACAACGCCTGCAAACCCAACATGGGATACAGCAGAAGGTGCTTACACCATGGTCTATCCAAACCTGGAGGTTAACAACCCGATGCTTATCCGTTGTGACTACACGCTGACTGCTGATGACAATTCTGGCGAGACCATCCACGTGAAGAATGCACGCGTCACCGTGCCTACACAGTATTGTCAGTGGAAGAGCAACTATGCTTACACCTATCTCTTTAAGATCTCTGACAAGACCAACGGTACGACAGGTGAGAATCCTTCTGATCCTGATGCTCCCGATGGCGACAAGGAAGGTCTCTATCCAATCACATTCGATGCAGTCGTGATGGAGTCTACCGACTATGCTCAGGAGACCACCACGACCGTGGCTACCAACAGCGTGACCTCTTATGCTAAGGACGGATATGTTTTAGGTAAGGACATCTACTTCGTAAATACTACCAAGCAGACAGAACAGTCTGCAACATCTTATAAGGTTCTTGCTCCTTCTGCTATCGGTAATGATGCTACCAAGGCAGATGTATACAAGGTTTATTGGACTAACACATCCAAGACCGATGCCATCGTGGAGGGTGATGTGTATGCACAACTCACTGGCGTGAAGAATGGTTTGACCATGACAGCCTTCACAAGCAGTTCAGATTCTACGGGCACTGTTTCTCTTGAGCAGAATGTACCATCAGCCGATGGCACAAATCTCGACTTCGGCCAGAATGGCGCTGTGAAGTTCACTCCAACCGCAGCCGCCACCTATGCTTATGTGTACTGCAGCACAAAGTATACTGCTCCGACATACAGTGAGGCTTCATCATACGCTGCTGATACAACGTACTATGCCAACACAGATAGTTCTACCCCAGCAAATGGTGTATACTACACCGCTTCCGGCATTACTGACGAGGCAAGCTACAAAAAGTATACGGATGGTGGCAAGAAACTCTACACGCAGACCAAAGCCGGCACCGTCGGCGTCTACGACATCAAGGTCATCACGGTGAAGGCCAGTAATTAATAGTAGTCGACGTGCGTTTAATATGGAAATATTGAAATATGGAAATATGGAAACATTATAATATTGAAATATTAAAATATGGAAATATTGAGACAAGCGGTTCGTGAAGCGCAGATGTAGTAGTCGACGTGTCCCCACGTCGACCTTCGCGCAGCCCGGAAGTGCAAAGACATATGTCTGACATGCGCATCGAACAAGCTTAGGGGATGCAGCGGGGACGCTGCACCTACTACGGCAAGCGCAGATGTGACGCAAAGAGAACGAAGACAATAAAGAATAACAAGACTCAGTCGGGATGGGGAGCGATACCCCGCCCGACTACCACAAATAAAAATTAATAACAATTTAATACTCGACATTATGAGAACAAAAGACATGAACACAGGGCGGTTTACCCCCCCCTATGACAAAAAAGTCACCAAGACTATGACGAAGTTTATCAACCGCACGGCACCTCTCGCCTTCGCGTCCGTAGCACTGCTGTTCGCCAGCTGCGCCGACGACGAGTTCACTGGCACCAAGACATCCGCCAGTGACAACACCGTCATTGGCTTCAATATGCAGACCTCTGCACTGACGCGTGCTACGCAGTCTGGCGAGAATGCCGCTAAAGCTCTTGGTAACATGTTCATTGTTTGGGGTGAGAAGAATGAAAGCAATGACGGCAAAAAAGCCGAAGATGCGAACCTCGTGTTCAAGAACTATGTGGTGAGATATAAAAAGAATTCCGCCAATTCGACTACCAGCAATACGGCAGGGTGGGAGTATGTGGGCGTAGACCGCGCGAACTTCAACACCAACGTGACACCGAATATCGGTCAGAACACAGCCCAGACCATCAAGTATTGGGATGATAACGCCACAAGCTATACCTTTACTGCTGTGTCTGCTAAGGAAGAAGATATCAAGGAGGCTAAGGTGAAGATTACGAAGACTGAGGGTAAGACTGGGGAAGAATCCGGTACCGTCTACGACAAAGGCTACACCATCGAACTGGCATCTGGTGCCACACCTGACTGTATCTTCTATGCAGACCGTCAGGTTATCTCGAAAGGTGAACAAGGCTACAAGCACGAAGCTGTTAAGATGACCTTCCGCAACTTCCAGTCGAAGATTCGATTCGGTGTCTACGAGACTATACCGGGATATAAAGTTGTGGTGACGGGGGTGAAATATGGTAGCGCAGAACAGGCTGTTACTGACAAGTTTGGTGTTGACGGTCAGTTCGTCACAGTAGGCACGGATACCAAGTATAAGGTTACTTATGAGGACGATAAATCCTCTAACACGAACAAGGTAAAGGTTGCACTCGACGGTACTCCAGCTACCAGCACTACGCTCGAAGCAGGAACGGACGGTATCCTCAAGACTTCAAAGGATGATCCTCTCAAGACGACAAGCGCCGATCCTACTTATGACGAGAAGAATGGTGCTTACACCGCCATCCTCCCCAACCCGTCGAACGAAACCGACATGAAGCTCACGGTGAGCTACGACCTTTATTCAGAGGATACGGGTGAGAAGATCAGTTGCACCGACCGCACAGCCGTGGTGCCTGCTGCTTACTGCCAGTGGAAGAGCAACTATGCCTACACCTACATCTTCAAGATTACCGACAAGTCGGCAGATCTCTATCCTATCACCTTCGATGCTGTGGTAGAGCAGGATAAAATAGGCAACCAGGAGACCATCACCACCGTGGAAGAGCCTTCGATTACCACATTTGGTTATGACGAAACCAACAAGAAAGTGATTACTGGTAAGGATGAGTATCAAACGGGTAATACCATCTATGCTTCGGTAGTAGACCAAACAGAGACTGGTGAGGGCAGCAAGGCTGTAACGTTGAGTACAGAAGAAGGCAAGAAGAACATCGCCCTTTACACTGTGGAGAGTGATGATGCAACGAAGTATCCTATCACTGAGGCTTCTGTAGCTAATGCGATTGAACACAGCACATCGAATGGTCCAATCAAGACCACAACTGTGAATATCAGCACAAGTGGCGACAACACTCCAATCATCGTAAAGAGTGTTCCATCCGAGGATGGCACCACTCGCACGCTTTCTGCCCTGAAGTGGACACCGACACAAGCTGCAACCTATGCAGTGGAATACACGAAGGACAACAAGAAGACCTATAAGATCGTGAAGGTAGTAGCCGCACAAGAAGGCGAATAATTCACGACCTCATAAATAACAAGCCAGGTGGGGTTCGACTCCCCACTTGGCTACAACACAAGACGGCTCGAACAAGCGCAAGGGCTGCGGCGAGGGCGCCGCGCCTCCTAGGAGTTGACGCGCCCTCGCGTCGACCTTCGCGCAGATGATGAGCAAATGTGATGCTTAGGCAAATGTCTTGATATATGCTGGACATGCGGCTCGAACAAGCACAAGGGCTGCGGCGGGGGCGCCGCGCCTCCTAGGAGTTGACGCGCCCTCGCGTCGACCTTCGCGCAGCCGGAAGAAATGCTTAGGCATATGTCTGGACGAGCGGTTCGAACAAGCACAAGGGCAGCGGCGAGGGCGCCGCGCCTCCTAGGAGTCGACGTGTCCCCACGTCGACCTTCGCGCAGATGATGAGCAAATGAGATGCTTAGGCAAATGTCTTGATATATGCTGGACATGCGCTTCGAACAAGCTTAGGGGATGCAGCGGGGACGCTGCACCTACTATGACAAGCGCAGATGATGAGCAGGCTTGTGAAATAAAAAGAAAAACAAAACAATTCTGCGCCTTGGGCGAGACGGTCTCGCATTTGGGCGCTACATGACGATATAAATGATGTATAGAAAAATAGGAACCTATCTGTTGGCTGTGGCGGGGCTGACCGCCTGCGTCGACGAGTCCTACGACGGTGGCACGAACGACACCGGCGGGGTGGGGGGAGCCATCTCCTTCAACAACCTCGTCGCGCCCTATACCCGCGCCGGAAAGACCGGCAAGGACGCTGCCGACGCCCTCGGCGACGCGTTCTATGTCTATGGCATCAAGAACGAGTCGACATCGGGATCCAACTCGCTCACCAACGACAACCTCGTGTTCCAGAACTATAAGGTATCCTACAAGGACGGCAGCGCCAACAGCTCCACCAGCAACTCCGCCGGATGGGAGTATGTGGGCAACACGCTCAGCACCAACGAGCAGACGAACGTGACCGACAACAACGGCAGCAGCGCACAACTGATCAAATACTGGGACTATAACGCCAAGGACTACACCTTCTACGCCTTCGCCGTAGCGAACAGCGACCTCGAACAAGGCAATATCAAGGTGGCGAAGACCACCACCCACAACAGCGACATCTACCAGCGCGGCTACACCGTGACGATGACTGACAAGGCAGACCCCGCCAACCTCTACCTCGCCGACCGCATGGTGATCAATCAGTCGACCAACACCGACCAGGCGCAGAGCAACACGTATGGCGGACAGGTGAAGTTCTCCTTCCGCAACGCCATGGCGAAGGTGCGCGTGGGCATGTATGAGACCATCCCCGGCTACTCGCTCACCATCGATGCCTTCAGAGTGGCAGACGAAGCAGCCCCCTCGTTCGGCACGATGACCACCGAGCGGACCGACTCGTTCGCCGCCAACCTGCCCAACAACAAGAAGGGCAAGGAAGGCACGGCGACCATCATCTATAAAGACAGCCGCACCAGCGACGAGAACAGTCCCGTGGTGATGTTCGACGCCAAGAAGGACAACATCCTCGTCCTCGGCACCAACCTCAAGAAGAGCACCACCGTCATTGGCACCACCGCCACGGCTCCCACCTACGACCAGACCGACGGTGCCTACACCGCCGTCTATCCGATGGAGAGCAACGGCAGCAGCCTGAAGGTGAAGGTGGACTTCACCCTCCACGCCACCACCGGCGAGACCATCGAGGTGAAGAACGCCACGGCAGAGGTGCCCGCCGCCTATCTGAAGTGGCACCCCGGCTACGCCTACACCTATCTCTTCAAGATCAGCGACCAGACCAACGCCACCATCGACAAGTTGACGGGACTCTATCCCATCACCTTCGATGCCGTGAAGATCAGCAACGGCACGGGACAGGAAGAGGAGATCAGCACCATGGGCAGCGGCGTGAACATCATCTCGATGGGCTACGACCCCACCACGAAGATGATGACCACCGGCGAGGACGACTACAACGCGGGCAACACCATCTATGCCTCCACCATCGACAACAACAGCGTTGTCACCCCCACGACCACCAACACCAAACTCTATATCGCCACGACCAGCGACGCGGAGAACAACCCCATCACGGAAGCCAACGTGGCAAGCTATCTCGCGGAATATGACAAGGACCAGACGCTCGTAGACCAACCCGTGACGGTGTATGAGCAGGGGCTCACCAGCGACGACAACATCGTGATGATGGTGCCCATGGGCGACGGTACCGACGGCACGCGCTTGCTCTCAGCCGTGAAGTGGGCGGCAGGCAAGCATGTGTATGCCGTGGAATATATCAAGGACGCAAATAACAAATACTATAAGATCGTGCGGGTGGACGGCTACAACGGTCGCTCCACGGGTACGCTGACACTCAGCACTGCGGCAGTCACCAATGCCGGTGCCACGATCACGCCGACCCTCACCGTCGACGGCGTGACGCCCTCGAACGCCGAGGTGAGTTACACGCTCGACTACGACGGCACCTACGGACAGGCGGTGCCCAAAGGCGTGACGGTGAACAACGACAAGACGGACAGCGTCACCATCACCGTGCCGTCGCAGACCGACCCGACCACGGGCGGCAACAAATACACGGTGATCGCCACCTACAACCGCCGCACGTATCGCGCCACCTTCACGGTGAGCCAGTAAAAAAGCAGAAAAAGAAAACAACCATGTCCAATACTTACAACCCTATATCTTCCCTCATGCGCGTCGCCGCCCTCCTGGCGGTGGCACTGGCGGCAACGGGCTGTTCCCAGCAGGACGACAACCCCGACGTCGCGCCCGAACCCACCGGTCATGCCATCACGTTCACCACCGTAGACAGTACGGTGGCAGTGACGCGTGCCCCCCGCACCGAGCGACTCAGCGCATTGGGGTTCAACGAGATCAAGGTATATGGCTACAAGACCGTCAATGGCAACATCCAGAACGTGATGCCGGGCTACACGATGAAATACGTGGAGAACTCCGCCAACTCCAGCACCACCAACACCACCGGATGGGAGTATGTGGGGCAGGGCACCGACTATCTCGGCAACGCGCAGGAGATCAAATACTGGGACGGCAACAGCTCCGGCTACCGATTCTTCGGCGTGCTACCGACGTGCTATTCTAATCTGAGATATGCCAATGCTGAAATCGGAAAGACTACTGTGGTCAACACCACGGATAATTTCTCCATGGAGTTCAAAGACCTGGAGTATATGACGCGCGATTCTTTAGGCACCTATCATAAATCGGACGGGACGACGATCAAGGAGACGGAGATCCCGATGTACTGCACCTTGTGGCAGGGCGACCCGGCAAAGAACAATGACAAACCTGTGGAATTGGCGTTCGTAAAACCTTACTCCCTCGTGCGCCTGGTCTTCGAGCGCCCTGACGGTTCGTCGCAGACGCAACTCGGCAAGAAGGACAGTATCAAATATCAGATTACCTTCGCGCCGCAGAACAAATCGTCAATGGCTGGCGACGGCAAGGTGGACGTGAGTTGGAGTATGAATGAAAACCGTGAGACCGCCACTGCCACGGCAGGCTCGAAGACGCTGCCCGAGATGACGCTCGGTCCTGTGACCCTCGTCAACGAGAACACCCGCTATCAGGCGTGGCCCGAGTATCTCATGATACCCACGACCAGCAGCGGTGCCGTTGCTTTCAAGTGCTCGGTATATATCTACACCAAGAACACCAACAACGAAGATGTGTTCACCGAGCGCACCGCCATCGTTCCCGCCGCCTACACCAACTGGAAGCCCGGCTATCAGTACACCTACGTGTTCAAGATCAGCAGCACCAACCAACTGGAGTTCAGTCATGCCGTCGAGGTGTATACCAAGTGGCAGGCGGGATACAGCGACGAAACGGAGTGGTTATGGAAATATTAAAATATTAAAATATGAAAATATTAAAATATTGAGGCAAGCGCAGATGTAGCATACGAACAAGCGCAGATGTAGTAGTCGACGTGTCCCCAAGTCGACCTTCGCGCAGCCGGAAGTGCAAAGACATATGTCTGACATGCGTTTCGAACAAGCTTAGGGGATGCAGCGGGGACGCTGCACCTACTACGAAATCTCCCACAGATCTCACAGATCTCACGGAATGGGGAGAAAAACATATGGCGCAAGCCTTGACTATCCCTTCGGCCGTAGACCGTAGGTTCCGTGTATTCTGTGAGTTCTGTGGGAGAATAAAAAACATCCGTGGGACGCTGCACCTACTACGACAAGCGCTGATATGAAAAACCAAAAACGAAATATGAGAAAGACGACGACGATAATACTGTTTGGACTGATGATGACGCTGCTGGCGGCGTGCTCGTCAGACGATGCGACGGAACCACAGCAGATCACGCTGGACATTCCTGTCGAGATATACTCCTCCAGCAGCAAGGTGAACGTGCGCGCTGCCGACCAGGGCGACCCGGGCAACGACGTGGTGTTCAAGGCACCGCTCTACCTGTATGTCTATGCCTACGTGGCTGAGGAACAAGGCCAACACGAGGTGCTCGTGCAGACGTTCACCTTCAAAGAGGACGACCTTGGCGAGACGTGGACCCTGCAGGACGCCAACACCGTGAACGAGCGGTGGCGCAAGAACGTGCGCGTGACGTTCAACATCAGCAGGGAGTTTGACAATACAACCCTCGGCAGCAGCCGCGTCTTCGCCATCGCCTCGCGCACCGACCTGAGCACGGTGTTGCCCCAGCAGACAGACATCACCAGCAAGAGCACCATGGCAGACCTCGAAGCCATCACGGCAGACTTCACCAACATCACCTCCGACGAACTGAAGGACATCTATAGCACCCCCGCCAACGACAAATCCAATCCCGTGGTGAGCACCGACAACGGCATCATCGTGCAGAACGCGACGACGAAAGCGCTCACCTGCAGCACCGTGGAACTCTACCACGTGGCAGCGAAGGTGGACTTCACCTGGGAGGTGCCGGCATCGCTCCGCAAGACGGTGGCGCTGGAGAAGATCGAGTGCCAACAGCTGCCCACCACCTGCAAGGTGTTTGAACCGACCAGCAATACGGCGGGATCAGCCACTTGCACCGTGCTCGGTGTGCCGAAACTCAACCCTGTCAACGAGGTGAACTACGGCAACAAGTGGATCGGGCGTGCCTATGCCTATGTGCTGCAGCCGCCATCGCCCGGCACGATCAACTATGAGGTGACGTTCACGACGGTGGATCGTCAGAATACCAATGGCAGTATCACTCCTGTGATCGACGTTTATAGTAATGTCTTCACGGGGTGGTATCGCGTCGTGGCGAACATAAAAGAATGAAAAGATTAAAAGATTAAAATATTGGGGACGATCGGCTCGAACAAGCTTAAGGGCAGCGGCGAGGGCGCCGCGCCTCCTACGTACAAGCGCAGATGAAGCGCACGAACAAGCGCTGGGTAGGAGTCGACGCGCCCCCGCGTCGACCTTCGCGCAGCCGGAGAGAAATGCTTATGCAAATGTCTTGGACAAATGCTTGTCATGCATATCACGATCGGCTCGAACAAGCACAAGGGCTGCGGCGAGGGCGCCGCGCCTCCTACGTACAAGCGCAGATGAAGCGCACGTACAAGCGCTGGGTAGGAGTCGACGCGCCCTCGCGTCGACCTTCGCGCAGCTGAATGGCAGATAAAACAAAACATACTAAAAAAAATATACACACGCAATATGCAACGTAAGACAGTCAGCTTATTTATTTTACTGATGCTCCTCATAGCCACAGGAGCATCCGCACAGGAGATACGCTATGTGTCTAAATCGGGAGCCTATTCCTACGACGGAAAGTCGTGGAAGTCGGCGAAAGCGAATATACAGGATGCCATCAACGACCTCGTGGACAATGGCCTCACGGGCGAGGTGTGGGTAGCCGAGGGCACCTACACCCCGACCGAGAGCACCGAGTCGTCGGGCGGCAGCACCCTGTATATGTCGTTCAAGATACCGGCAGGCATCAGCGTGTATGGCGGCTTTAAAGGTAATGAGTTGAGCAAGGGCAAGCGCGCGAAGCGCGACACGAAGTCGATTGGCGCCGTTTATGAGCACGCCACCATCCTCTCCGGTGACCTCTCCGCCTCTGCCGAGTTCACCTGGAACAGCACCAAGGAACAGTGGGAGACCTCGTTCTACGGCAACTGCTACCACGTGGTGTTCTTCGCCACCAACGGTTTCGACGCCTCCGGGCGTGCCAAGGCGAACGGCGGCGGCAGGGAGTCGGCACTGCTCGAGGGTTGTATCATCGAGCACGGCAACGCCTACAACTCCGACCTCGCCGGCAGACCGCACAACGCCTATGGCGGCGGTGTGTATATGGTGGAAGGATCGTGCCTGAGAAACTGTCTTGTGCGCCAGTGCGTAGCCTATCGCGACGGCGGCGGCATCTATATGGACGGCGGTGGCTATGTGGAGCACTGTGGCGTGACCGACTGCCAGACTCTCGGCATCGGCACCACCTATGGCTATGGCGGTGGCGTGTGCATGGACGGTCCTGCCACCTACGGCACGTCCTCCACGCCGATGATCTTCCGCCGCTCCGGCGTGTTCGGTTGCGTGGCACGTATGGGTGGCGGCATCGCCATCAACGTCGCCGACACCCTCGGCAACAACAAATACAAGCTCGCCTGCACCTCTGTGGTCATCGCGAACAACACCGCCACCAGCGAGGCGGGCGGCGTGTATATGAACCGTGGTGGCGCCATCACCCAGATGACCATCGTGAACAACAAGTGCAACGGTGCCGGCGTGATTACGGGCGGTTTGGCGAACGGTCGTTCTGCCGGCGTCTACTGTCGCGACAATGCTGTGGTCGCCAACTCCGTGCTGTGGGGCGGCAAGTGCAAGTCGAACAGCGACATCCAGTATGCCTCCTCCCGTTCGGGCAACAGCACCGCGCTGAGTCCCTATGTGATGTATAGCACCCTCGCCAAGTCGGACTATACCGACTGGAGCGGTGTGACCAAGCGCGAGGTGACGAAGCTCTCTGACTATAACACCAGCGACGACGGCATCGCCAATGCCTCCGAGGGTTATCCGATGTTTTATCACCCCACGCCCAACGCAGGATATGTCAGTTCGGCACAGGCTCACCAGTTTCTCTATGGCGGCACGAGCACCATCGCCGACGGCGTGACCCTCTATGACGCCAATGGCAACACCGTGGCAGCCACCGGCATCCAGCTCGGCACCACCTATTATATAGATGCCGCGAAGACGACCGTGGCTGTGGAGGGCAAGCACTACACCTATCTCGGTGAAGCCTACGACTTCCAGCCGCAGTCGCGCTCGTCGCTCAACCACAAGGGCATCCTCACCGTCGACATCGACCGCCAGGGCATGACCCCCGCCTATGAGGTGGACTACGACGTGATGGGCCGCCGCTTCTCGCCGCGACCCACCCTCGGTGCCTACACCACCTTGTCGACCACCATCGAACCACAGGACACCACCGATGCCTCGGGCAACCGGGTGGTGAACTACTACGTGGACCCCAGCGACGACGGCGGTAAGGAATACGACTCCATCGGTTGCTGCTGGACGCAGCCCATCCGATTCCTCTCTGACGCCCTCACCCATATCACCGCGCAGAAGTACGACGCTGACAAAACCACGGTGTATGTGTATGTGAAGCAGGGCACGGTGAACAACACCAATACCACGGTGACCGGCCGCATCCGCGCCACCGACATCTCCATTCCGAGCAACGTGAAGATCTATGGCGGCTATCCCAGCAGCAACACCGGCACGAGCCTCGACGGCCGCAACCCCAACGTCTATGTGACCACCATCTCTGCCGAGGCGCAGAACATCTATGCCCTCAATGTGGCTCACCTGCTCACCTTCAACGGCACGGAGAACACTCTCATCGACGGTTTTTCTATCCGTAATGCCAACGCCCGCAGCACCGAGATGATAGAGGGAACGCCAGTGACGGCAGGTGCCGCGATGACATTTAATAATGCCAAGGAGATAGTGATTCGCAACTGCGGTATTGCCAACAACACGGCGAGCCAGGGTGCTGCGGCAGACCTCGTCAATTCGGAGGTGAACTTCGAGAACTGTATCTTCCACAACAACGAGAGTCGTGAGGTGGATGACAAAGGCAATGTCTCCTCCACGACGGGTAATATCGTCGTGCGCACGGGATCGAAGGCCGTGTTCCAGCACTGCGACTTCCTGCGCAATGTGGGCAATGCCATCGATGCTTACGGTGATGTGTCTGTGGTCAACTCCATGTTTTATGCCAACATGCAAGAGCCGCTCGAAGACACCCGCAACAATGAGGGCAAGGCGCTGGCTGCCGTGCGCCTCTTTGAGGGCGGTAGCTTCAAGGGCGACCACAACCTCTTCGACGCAAAGTCGTCCGACTTCATCAACAAGAATTCTCTGGACTCCACCAACGAGGCCATCCTCACGTTCACCTATAGCGACACGTCGACCACCTATCCGCGCTTCATCAACCCGACGAAGAATGCGGGTGTGTCTACCTCGGGTGATGTGACCTACTATGGCCGCACCATCTCCTTCCAACCACACAACAACAACCCGATGGTAAACCGTGCCTCCACAGTGGACTATAAGGGCAAACCCACCACTAACCATACGCAGTGGGGCACCGACATGACGGGCATCTATACCCGCGACTACGGCGGTCTGCCCGATATCGGCGCATTGGAGAATCATCAGGGCACGGAGGCAGAAGAGGGCGAGAAAGCCTATCCCGATGGTCAGTTGCCCTATGGTGGCGCCCTCTATGTGCGCGACTATCGTGACAGCAATGGTGACATCGACACCTCCATCGAGGGTCGTGACGGTTCGTCATGGAGCAAGGCCATCAATGGTAATGGCACATATACGGAGACGACCGTGACGGATGGTCAGGCTACCACGTTTACTGCCAGCACCATCGATAACCCCAAGACATATAAGATTAGTCGTTGCTACGAGACTGGTTATGCAAAAAACAATGACGGTACCTATCTCAACGGTACTAAAGACTACTCTTCTGGAGACGACTTCATCTTCATCTCTGGGACTAATGGCTACTATTATATATATGATGTCACGCAGAGAAAGTATGTGGTGTATGAAAAGGCTGAGGCAGGCGCAAACAAAGTGCAGTTTTCTGACAACAAGACGACGAATGCCCTTTGGCGACTGAAACTAACCGACTCGACTAATAAGAAATATGCCATCCAGCCCAGTACGACCGATGATAAAGAGAATTCCGTGTCGTGGAACTATTATGGTGGATTTCAGAATAAAGATGAAACTTATAATAATATAGGTCTGTATGCTACTACTACTAACGGCGACGACTGTAGATGGTATATCATGGAGCCGAAGACAGAATCTGTCAAAGGCTTCCAGCATGCCATCAACCTTGGCAACAGTGAGTGGACTGCCGACAAAACGAGTTTGCGCGAGGTGCGCGTGGGTGCTGGCACCTACTACGCCAACCTGGAATGGAAGGAGGGCGTCAACGTGCGTGGCGGCTATCCTGCCTATGGCAACCCGGGCGAGAACGAGCGCAACATCTCCAACTCCAAGGGCGGCTACCAGACCATCATCGATGCACAATCGAACGGTCGCGTGCTCCTGCAACCCGCCGACTTCACGCAGCAAGCAGAATTCGAAGGTTTTACCATTCAGAATGGTAAACTCTCGGGATCATCTTATGGCGCAGGTGTGTATCTTCGTAGCAACGGCGTTCTGAAAAACTGCCTGGTGAAGGACAATGTGTTCAATATGACCAATGAGACAGAAGTGAAAACATTCGAGGGTGATACAAGAGGTACTAAAACATGCGCCTATAGTGGTGGCGGTGTATTCATGAATAGTGGTTGTATCGTTAAGAACTGCAAGATTATGAATAACACTGTCAATGGTAATGGCATTTCTAAACGTATTGGTGGTGCTGGCGTGTATTCTGCAGGCGGTATCCTTATCAACACATTGATAGTAGAGAATACGACTAATAGTTCTGGATCTAACGTGCTTGGTGCAGGCTTCTATATCTTGAGTACAACAAGCCTGTATAACTGCACCATCGCCTACAACCACGGAAACCAAGGAGGCAGTACCGCCGCCACAGGTGGAGTGTGGGACGTGGCTGCTACGCTACAAAACGGTAAATACATCAATGCTTCACAGTTCTACAATTGCATTATTTGGGGAAACTATGCAAATGGTAATACAAGAGAGAACATGATTCAGGTAGGTATGACAGGTTTCTCCGATGGAGCTGGTAAAACCAACGATGCCTTCCACACTTGCTATAGTTCGGCTTGGATAGCCAAACTGGCATCAGATGACGCTACTAATCCAGACCTTGTAACGACGTTTAGCACGAAAAGCGAAGATCAAGTACAAGCTTCTGAATACACGGCTTTTCGTGATTCCTGCAAAGCCAACGAGCCCTTCCTCCGCAATTCCGACGGCACCACCGACTACTCGCTGAAGTCCTCCGCCACGCAGTGTATCAACAAGGGTTCTGACTTTGACGCCCTCGACACCTACGACATCACGGTGGACATCAACGGCGAGGACCGCATACAGGACTGTACGATAGACAAGGGCGCATACGAATATAACCAGTCGCTCGACATCAGCCCGGAAATTATCACAACAAATGATGCGCAGAACAGAAAGTTGGTGTTCTATGTCACTCCTAACGGTCTCGGAACGGCATCAGCTGACAGTCCTAAAAATGCCGCCTGTGCATCGAAACTGCAGAAGGTGCTCGATGCTGCGGGACGATATAAATACGACAACCCTGCCGACACCGTCATCGTGAAGGTGGCAAACAGCCATGACATGCAGGAGGCGGGCGAGAACTTCCAATACTACGCTTGCCGCACCACCGACGAGGGCGACCAGAGTGTGCGCGTGTGGTCGATCATCGTGCCACGCGGCGTAGAAGTGTGGGGCGGATATACCGACACCTACACTGATGAAAACGACAACGGCTTCTACACCAAGAACACCACAACCAAAGTTGTCACCGACAACCGCGACATCACTGGCTACCCCACCTATTTCGACTCCTATTATTATAATAAGGATGAGAAGCAGAATGCCTACACCTATCACGTGGTGACCTTCACCGATAGAGTTTTCGATGGTGAGGGCAAGCCCTATGCTACTACCGATACAGTGGGCGGAAAGAGCACCTGGACCGATGGCAAAGACTACATGTTGATGAAAGCAAAAAATATCACCGACCGCGCTGTCATCGACGGACTCTTCATCACCAGCGGCAATGCCGACGCACAGGTGACAAGCCTTGCCAACAATAACGCCAACATCAACCAGTATGGCGGCGCTGCCATCGTGACCGACTATGCCCATGTGCGCAACTGCATCGTGCGAGGCAACAAGGCCACCTATGGCGGAGCCTTGGCTCTGACACACAACGCCCTCGTCTCGGGCTGCCTCATCGACCAGAACACCGCTGACTATGGTGGCGCCATCTATATGTTTGAGAATGGCACCACCCTCTCCGACGGTACCAAGATAGACACACACTCGTCATCAGGTGTTCTTGACGAGAAGATGGCACATGTCTACACCTCTACCATCGTCAACAACACCGCCAACAACCAGGGCGGCGGCATATGGTTTGGTCAGGACGAACAAAACATCAACATCCGCGTGAACTCTTCCGTGGTGTGGCAAAACACTTCCGCCAGCCAGGCCAACGTGTCGGGACTCTTCAACCCAACAAAGGTGACGGGCAACACCGCCACCACGCTCGAGTTTTATCCGTTCTCCTATTGCGCCGTGCAAAACCTGCGTCTCTCGGGTACTAACAACATCTCGCTGGGCAACCTCAACGCTGCCGGTGCCCGTTTCGCCGACAAGAACGCCACCGACAAGACTACCCTTGCCAAGGAGACCACCGAGACCGGCTTCGCCCACTATGACAACTTCGGCTACTACGGTCTGACCAACTATTCCACCCTTGTGCGCACCGGCATGCCCGTGACCGACTACACCACGCTGATGGCGAAGGACGGTCTCGCAGCCACCGACTTCATGGCAGTGGACCGCAAGGTGTCGACCAACAAGAACCGCACCTATATCGAGATGGGCGCACGCGCCCTCGACAAGATCATCAAGAACGGCCAGCTCATGCTGCGCCTCTTCGTGGCAAAACCCGACGACATCGACATGGATGCCGCCCAGACGATGATGAACATGGCGACGAATGCCACGGCGGGCAGCGCTGAAGAATACTACAGCCAGGAAGGATCGTCGTTTGCCTATCCGATGCAGAGTCTGCAGGACGCCCTCGACTATATCGTGAACCAGCGGTCGCTCAACGAGACGCAGACCGGCCTCAACCAGGCGGGTGCCAACAACCTGCCCTTCGAGATCTGCATCGCCCAGGGCACCTACTATCCCACGAAGAACCTCGCCGGTATCTACGGCAACTCGCCGGGCAACAGTTTTGCCATTCCCGAGGGTGTGAGCATCTACGGCAGTTTCGCCGTGGGCAACCCCGACGAGGCGAAATCGTTCTTCGGTCGCCGCTTCAAGGAGAAGACGGACACCGCCAAATACACCGAAGTGCTGGCGAACAACGTAGACACCTTGAACACCCGCTCCGTGACCATCAACAAGGAATACAAGATCGAACAGTTGCCGATCGAGAAGATGCAGCTGCGCCGTCGCAACAACGACAACAACGGCAACAACATCATCGAGCCGTGGGAGTTCAGTCATCAGACCATCCTCTCGGGCGACGTGGAGAACCAGACCGCCAGCGGCGTGTATCACGTGGTGACGCTCGTGGCAGACCAGAACGTGGTGGGCATGCTCCCCAAGGTGTCGGTGAGCCACGAGAAAGCCAACAGCGTCTATCACACCCTCTCGTATGACGAATACACCAAGAAGGTGGGCGCCGGATCCTTCGACTATGAAGAAGGACAGTATGTGGTGCTCGACGGCGTGCAGGTGACCGGCGGCAGGGCGATGGACTATATCGAAGGATCCACGGAGTACTATTCGAAGTTCAACTACTACTGTGGCGGCGGCTTGCTCGTAGACGGCAACTACTATTGCGACGACTACAATAAGAATACCAAAAAAGGCACTGTCTACAAGCACAACAACATCAGTGGAGCCGTGGGCTACCGCGACATCCCCGTGGCAGTGGCGAACTGCAAGTTTATCGACAACGCCGCCGGTCTCGGCGGAGCCATCTGCTCCAACGGCACCCTCAACATCTACAAGAGCAGCGTGGAGCAGAACCGCGCCATCAGCGGCGAGGAGAGCATAACCGACAGCCTCGGCAAAGCCACGACACTGAAGTATGCCGGCATTGGCGGCGCCGTGATGGCCACCCACCAGTTTAGCGCCTACAACACCCTCTTCGCCAACAACGAAGCCTACGACAAGGACCTCAGCGACCAGCCCGTGAAGTTCCCCAACGTGAACATGGACACCGACCACCAACGCTTGATTCTCGGCGGTTCGGGCGGCGTGGCATACGTGGGACCCTACGGCTACTTCCACATCGTGAACTGCGACCTCGTTCGCAATCAGGCGAACGTCTATCCCGCCATCTTCACCAAGAACCCCAACCTCGACTATACCGGCGAGCGCAACGGCGGCATCACCTCGACGAACACCATCCATCCGTCTACCGTCTACTACAACCAGTTGGTGAACACCGTGGCGTGGGGCAACGACATCAACGAAGAGATGAGCAAGAAGTATGACAGCAACTCGCTGTTCAAGTTCAACGCCCGCCATATCTGCAACTATGCCCCTGCCGAGCGCGACAGCCTCTACACCGTGCCCGACTTCACGAAAGGCACCAACATCCCTGCCAACCAGGCAGCCCTCGACTCGTTGAGCAACACGGCAACGCCCGCCTATGGCGAGACCGCATGGTTCTGCGCCTATGAGGAGGGCAGGGGCATCTCGCCGCTCAACGATGCCGACCTGCGCGCGAACGCCTACACCCCCTTCAAGTATGTGCGCGACATCGTGCACGAGGCAGGAGAGGCGCAGGCCCCCAAGGTAGACACCTACCAGAACTGCAACATCCTGCTGTCGTCCGCCAACTCCGAGCTGGAGGGTCCCAACTTCATCAACCCCTCGTCGACACCCGGCTACGACGGCTATAACGAGTCGGCAGACTGGAGTCCCGCCCGCATCAACAACCTCGTGGACAACGGATCGGGTGAGATCTCGCAGACCATCACCCTGGTGAACGACACCTACCAGGCATCGTTCGACACCTATGGTGAGACCGACGTGCCCGACCGCTCCGTCTACAAGCAAAGCACCACCGGCTTTACCGACGAGACCACCGGCGACTACAAGACCGAAGGCGCCTATACCACTACCCGCGTGCTCTACGGCTACGAACACAACCGCCGCTACATGCCTGTGGGTGATGAGCAGTATATGATCTCTGCCGCCACCGGCCAGCAGCTCTACCGCATCTCCTACGACCCCAACCCGACGCACAACCAGACCTATATCGACATCGGCGTGTATGAATATCCCCACACCGAGTTGCAGTATGTGACCAATGGAGACGAGGTGGACATCCTCTGGGTGTCGCCGCAGGAGAAGCCCGACAACGGACTGCCCGACGGCAGCGACTGGAGTCAGCCCACCAGTGACCTGCAGCGCGCCATCGAGACCCTGCTCGCCAGCCGCAACGGCCACCGCAAGGAGATACGCCTGATGAACGGATCGTATACCCCTATCTACAACATCGAGGACAAACTGGCGTTCACCATCGATACCCGGGCGCTCAACCAGTCGGTTACCCTGCCGGTGAAGTCGTACGACGCGCACGGCACCGCCATGGATTTCTATACGGGCAAGGGCGTGGTGTCGCTCACCATCAAGGGCGGCTACTGCCGCGAGCTCAACAACGTGTATGACCCCGATGAATATCCCGCCGTGATCCGCCAACAGGCACGGTCGAACGACACCTCCGACCGCTGGGACTACCTCTTCTACGTGTATGACGGCATCCAGCGCTACGGCTACGACAAGACGACCGGCTACACCGAGGACAACGGCTACGGCAGTTATGCGCCCCTCACCGGCGAGGTGACAGGCTACAACAAGACCGTGAACACCATCCCGCTGCACATCGACGGCGTGACCGTCGTGAACAACCAGGCACGCCCGGGCGTGAACGGCGCCGCCATCCACTATGCCGATGTGCCCGACACCGTCACAGCGCCCACGCCGGCACACGTGTCGGTGAACACCTACTATACCGACGCCGACAACCGCACCGACGCCTACAAGTCGCCCGAGAACGAGCCGACGCAGTATTTCGAGCGAGATGTGGACAAATACTACACCGACCCCACCTATCAGACCGAGTCGGAGACGCCTACACCCTATGTGACCTATAAATACAAGGAGACCGCCGCCAACAAGATCATCATCAGCAAGAGCAAGATCATGAACAGCGGTGCAGCCACCAAGGGCGACTATACCACCAGCGCCGTCTACATCGGCAAGAACGGCGGCAACGCCCTGCTCTATAACGACGTGATGCACAGCAACTGGGGTAACCCGCTTGTGTCGGCTGTAAATACCACCATCGTGAACAATACCTACGCCCTCAACAAGGGACGCGTAGACCTCAATGGTGAGAACACCCGCGTGTCTACTCTCGACATCAACCAGGGCGAAGACGGCGGCAGCGACGACATGCTCGCACCGCCCAGTCCGCTGCGCTCGATGAGAGCCGCCACCAAGACCTCCGCCATCTACAACAGCGTGTTCTGGCGCAACAACGACAACCGCACGCAGTTTGTGCTGCCGGGCTTCATCAGCGGACAAGGCTCGGGCCACATCTTCTCGCACAATGCCGTGACGGGCTTCAGCACCAAAGTGAGCGACTACACGCTCCCCGACATCCCGAACGAGAACTACAACGTGGGTCTCTCCGACGACAACACCGACGTGATCAACGGCCCGAACTTCACCGACCCGAAGATCGACGCCACCACCGATGCCGACATCGAGGCACGCAAGTTCACCCTGCAGCCCTCGCTGCGCCTGCTCAACAAGGGTAGCGACGACCTCTACCAGGACAACGTGACCAACTATGAGGACTCGTGCAACATCTATGACCTCGCCTGGATCACCACCACCCGCATCGACGCCTCGGGCGAGCCGCGCTTTGTCTACGACATCGACCTCGGCGCCTATGAGTATCAGAACAACCTGAACCGCATCATCTATGTGAACCCTAACATCGGCGTGACGGGACTGGGCAACACATGGGCTGACCCTGTGGCATACGGCAACCTGCAGGCTGCCATCGACCTCGCCTCCGTCTATCACGTGAACAACACCGGCGAGGAGGCATACGTCTTCGTGAAGGGTGCCGGCTCCAGCAGCGCAGGTCTGCACCTCGGCGAGACCGTCACCATGCGCAACGGCGTGAGCGTCTACGGCAGCATCCTGCCCACCCGCACCGAGGACTGTCCTTACACCCTCCGTGACGTGAACGGTTCGCAGGTGCGCATCTATAATGATGAGGACATCAACAGCTATGTGGCCACCGTCACGGCAGAGCGCGGCGGCGTGGCAAGTCCGTCTGCCAACCGCACCACCATCAGCGGCATCAAGACCCCTGAGTCTACCTCGTATGAAGACTCCAACGACAAGATCGTGTCGCTGGTAGACGGTTTCGATGTGACCGCCACGACCACCAGCAACCCGACGGGTACGGTGACTGCCCCTGTCATCAACATCCAGCCGGAGAACACCGGCGGTCATGTGGCGCTGCGCAACATCATCGTGCGCGACAATGATGCCTCCGGCAGCAGTATGGTGAACATCGCCAACGTGGACAAAGCCCTCATCTACGAGGCACTGTTCCGCGACAACAAGGTGAGCGAGACTGGATACCAGTTGCACATCATGGAGAACGGTTATGGCGTGAACCTCACCGTGGAGGGCACGACCGTGGGTGCCGATGACAAAACGACCTATAACGGCGCGGCGGATACTGACCATATCTACAATTCATTGGTCAACTATGGCAGTCATGCCGCTACGAATAATACCCTCTCGGGATATAACTACAAGGTGGCAGACAAGAACCTCAACTATCAGCTCACGGAGAAGTCGCAGCACATCGACCAGTGTGAAGCCACGAACCCGATAGAGAGCGTCACGTCGCTGAAGCAGTTTATCAACTACGACACCGACCGCGACCTGCTCGGCAACCTGCGTCTGCTCAAGGGAGTAAGTTCGCAGAACAAGATAGACCGTGGCGCCTTCGAGACCTGGCGCGTGGACAACGACGTGGTGTGCACCTCGAAGGATGACAAGGGCAACCTCACCAACTACTATCCGCACGCCGGATCGGTGGTATACATCATGAAGGGCAAGAACCTCGTCATGGAGGAATATGCCACCACGACCGATGACGACGGCGTGACCACCCAGACTGCCGGCACCTCGCTGCAGCCCGCCTATCTGCTCGTGCAGGACGGCGCTTCGCTCTACGGCAACGGCAATGCCGTGAACGTGGGTTATGTGGGACTGGAGCGCACGGCATCCAACAAGGGATCGATGGTGAGCGTGCCCTACGCCATGAACTATCTGGGCACCACTCCTGCTACCAATGGCGTGGGCGCACCCACCTACACCTACGACGGCGTGCTGACCCTCGCTGCCGCCAACGCCGAAGCATACGCCTACAATGGGGTAGGGCGCGCGGCATGGAACTCCACGTTCTACGACACCCGGTCGGCATACTGGACGGCACTCTACAACACCGCGACCGAAGCCAACAAGGGCGTGCTCTACAAGCCAGCCACCGACAACACCTACCGCTTCACCGCACAGGGCGATGCCGAAAACATGAGCACCTATGTGTATACAGAAGTGGCGGGCGGCATATCCAAGACTGTGACGCTCCAGCAGTATGACGACCGAGCGTCTACCAATGGCGGTGCTGACTTCACCGAGAAGGAGGACATGGGATGGAACTGCATCGGTCTGCCTTGGCTTGTGAGCAACTACAAGACGGCAGACACGGAATCGTTCAGCGGCGACAGCCATTACAATATGGACATCCCGCACACGTTGTGGCTCTGGTACGACGGCAAGACCTATCCCGACGGCACCACGGCTGCCAACGGCGATGGCGGATACTATAGCGTCAGTTCGTGGGATACCTCCGACTGGCATCTCGCTGAAGGCGACGAGCCACACATTTGGGCAGGAGAGGGCATCTTCACCCAGACCTCGGCAGTGTCGAACACGGAAGACCTGGTGTTCTACCGCCCCGTCTACAGCGCCACCACCGCGCCGTCGAACAAGTTGACGATAGACACCGACAACGGTGAGACCACCGTGCGCTGCAACGCCCGCTACTACATCACCGAGCGTGGCATCGACGCCAAGGGCACCATCAGCATCAAGGTGCGCGGCAGGGTGATCTATGTCTACGGACTGCAGGGCGGCGAGCACATCACGCTCTACGACACCGCCGGCCGCGTCTACAACATGGCGACAGCCACGGACGAGCGCTACTCCACCGCCGTGCCCACCGCCGGCGTCTACATCATCCGCGTGGACAACAAGACACAGAAGGTGGTGGTGAAGTAGTGAAATATGGAAATATTGACGACAAGCGCAGTGTAGTAGTCGACGTGTCCCCACGTCGACCTTCGCGCAGCTGGAGAGAAATGCTTAGACAAATGTCAGACATGCGGCTCGACCAAGCTTAGGGGCTGCAGCGAGGACGCTGCACCTACTACGACTGTTTAATATTGAAATATTGAAATATGGAAATATTTAAATATTGAAGAATGGTAATTAATAGGAGGTACAGCGCCCCCGCTGTACCCACCCCTCAAGCGCAAGATGGTGCGGCGAGGGCGCCGCACCTCCTAACAACGAACAAAACAACAATATGAAACCAAACATACACCGAATACTCCTCACGCTGATGCTCCTCATGGGCATCGGCACTATGAAGGCGCTCGCCGCCGACTATCTCTATGTCATTACCGACGGCAACGGCAACTATCTCGCCAATAGCAGTGGCTCGATAGCCAATGCCACCAGTTTTGACCCCAAGACCTGCGTGTGGACTTGTACGGGGAACAGTAGCGGTACGCTCGTAAACAACAGTTACTATCTGCGATATAACTCAAAATCGCTGTCAATAACCAGCACATCTAACCAAGCCACGACCTGGACCATTAGCGACAACAATGTGTTATACAAGTCCAGAACTAGCACCTATTACATCAGTTACACCTCCAGCGCATGGTCGGTAAATACCACCCTGACAAATGGTGCAAATATCTACACCGTCACCAAACTCACAACTGACGCCGTGTCATCCATGACCCTCGACTATGATGCTGGACGAAAGAGCAACAAGCTTGGTGGCGAGAATGTTTTTGAGCGTGAGGGCGACTCCCGCGACTATACCATAGACCTGTCCTATACTCCAGCCTACAACACCTACTCATGGACCACTACAGACAATGCTAAGGTGAAATATTATACCTCTTCCGATGACTCTTATATCACGAATACAGCCGCACCCGAGGCTATCACCGAGGCTACATCATGCGTCTGGAGTTCGAATTATCCTGATAATATAACATTCTTGGAGGAAGATGAAAGTTCGGCAATGGCAACATACAAAACCAAGTTCTCTACCGACACAGAGGTGACCATTACAGCCTCTGCCACCATCTCTAAGGATAAAAGCAGTTTTATGACTGCAAATGCCACACTGACGGCGACGGACACCGTGACACTCTTGTCGCACAATCTTGTAGGCCTGTCACTTGGTGTAGACAGTCCGTCGCTATATGTCGGTCAGACTACGCAGATAAAGTATGACGGATGGTATGACGTAAATGCCAAAGTTACCTATACTTCTGGTGACACCTCCATTGTAGAGGTATCAAACACAGGCAAAATTACCGCCAAGGGAACGGGTAGCGACGACAGCAAGCGCGTGATGGTCACCGTCAGCATGGCGGAGACCTCCGACTATGAGGCTGGCTCTGCTTCTATCACCATCACCGTGAGCAAGCACCCCACCACGATGTCGCTCTCTTATGACAAGTCCGCCCTTACCTATGGCGACACTGCCCCTGCACTCCCCGCCCTCACTTTGAAGGACAATGTGGACAACTCTGACATCGCTAATGCCTCGGTGTCCTATAGTAGTAACAACACGTGCGTCAACGTGAACGCCTCCACGGGTGAACTCACCATCCTCTCTGCCGGCACTGCCACCATCACCGCACAATATCAGGGTGACGGTACGCATGTCAAGGCTGTGGCAAAATTCACCGTCACCGTGAGCAAGGCGACCACCACACTCACCTTCGAGCAGTCGGGCTATATCGCGCAGACCACCCACGAGTTCACCTCGCCCGTGGCAACGCTCACGCCGGCAGAAGCCGGCAGCGTGACCTACAGCTATACCAGCAGCACCGACGGACTCATCACCCTCGACGCCAACACCGGCGCGGTGACGCTCAACACGCTGACGGGTACCGCCACCGCCACCGTCACCGCTACTTTCGCCGGCAACGACAAGTACGAGCCCGCCACGGCATCCTATGTGCTGACGGTGACTTCGAAGGAAATCCCCGACCTGGAGGTGACCACCGAGATAGAGTTTTATGTCGATGCCACCTACAAGATACAAGCCACTACCACCGCCTCCGCCGGCATCACCTTTGAGAGCAACGACACGGATGTGATCACCGTCGGCAGCGACGGCACGCTCAACGCCGTGGGCGAGGGACAGGCATTCATCCGTATCACCTCGGTGGAGGACGGCATCTATATGGCGTATGCCGCCGACTATCCCGTCACGGTGAAGCGCTATCCCACCAAGATCAACGCCTCCTATCAATCGGCGTATTACTACACCGACCATGTGGGCAATATCATCCCGAACGTGACGGTCTACGAGACGGTGAACAACAATATTGTGAATACGGAGGGAATGCTCTCGTTTAGCACGGAGCAGACCGGCGTGCTGACCGTGGATGCCAAGACAGGACAGGTGACCATGGTGGGCGACGGTATCGCTGCCATCAACATCGCCTATGCGGGCGACAGGAAGTATGCTCCGTCGACCGACATCTACATGATGAACATCAAGAAGGTGACCACACCGGGCACGTTCATCCGCCTGAAAGACCACGACGGCAACTACCTCTCCAGTGACGGCACCAAGGTGAACGTTTCTGCTACGGCAGACGCCTCCAACATCATCTGGTATGGCGAGGACCGCTCGCTGCTCTTCTACCAGTGCGGCCGCTATCTGAAGGACGCCACCCCGGCGCTGGCAGAAGTCGTCGACGCCGGCACGGGCGGCAAGCAGTTCACCTTCACCCACCACGAGGACGAATACACCATCTCCGACGGCACCAACACGTTGACCTCCAACAGCAACACGGCATGGACCATGGAGGAGGTGAGCTATCTGCCCGTCACCTTCAAGGAGGCAGGCAACGGCTTTGCCACGCTCTACAGTCCGGTGGACCTGAGTTGTCCTGCCGGAGTGGTGGCATACTATCCCACGGCGCGGAAGGCAGGCGACGCCGACAACACGTATGTGATTACGCTGAAGAGCGTGGTGGGCGGTTATATCCCCCACAGTACGCCGTTGGTGCTCTACACGCAATACGTGGACACCTATAAGTTCTATATCGTGGACGAGGACGACCACGAGCTCACCGACCTGTGGAGCGGCATGACAGGCACGCTGGCTGCCATCACCACCAGGTCGGCATATTCAGGCACGCAGTATCCTTATACCCTGCAGCCCGTCAAGTCGACCTCGTCCGCCGGTTTCTATCCCTGGAAGAGAGACAGTCACAATACGATAGACGCGTTCCGCAGTTACATCCCCGGCTCCACCGCCGCCAATGCCAACGCCTTCCGCTTCGTCATCGACGACAATGCCACGGGCATCGACACCATCACCCCCACCACATCATCCGACGCCCCCATCTACAACGTCCAGGGCATCGCCGTAGGCACCGACCTCCACCATCTCCCCGCCGGCGTGTATATCCAGGGTGGCAAGAAGATTGTGAAGAAATAGCCGAAGCCCTGTCGCCAATCAGAGCATTTCGCTCAAGCCGCAAGGGCGCTACTGTTTAATATTGAAATATTGAAATATGGAAATATTGGGGACAAGCGCAGGTAGGAGTCGACGCGCCCTCGCGTCGACCTTCGCGCAGCCGGAAGAAATGCTTGTCCC
Source organism: Lachnospiraceae bacterium (assembly GCA_963654295.1). Lineage (GTDB taxonomy): Bacteria > Bacteroidota > Bacteroidia > Bacteroidales > Bacteroidaceae > Prevotella. The sequence continues at coordinate 37,021 of CAVJZZ010000026.1, forward strand.
GCCAATCATAATCATTTCGACAAGCGCAAGGGCATCGGCGAGGGCGCCGTGCCTCCTACGTGAAGCACAGTGTTGGAGTCGACGTGTCCCCACGTCGACCCATGCGCAGCTGAATCTTTTACCTCGCTAATCCTGAACTATAGTCAAAAGGACAACATCAAGAATGTGATTACTTCGCCTTCTTGATGTAAGAAGACATCATCGTAGGTTGTTTGACAATTGTCAAACAATCTCACGACAATTGTCAAACAATCTCACGACAATTGTCA
>CAVJZZ010000027.1:0-35704 GCA_963654295.1 Lachnospiraceae bacterium
TTAACAAGGAGTGCTGTGAATCAGCACTTCATAACTTAAATATTTTCGAATGAAAAATTTAATATCATTCATCTTTTGCTTCTTTTGCGTTTCAATATCTGCAAAAGACATCGGTCATTCAGAAGGTGACACTATCAGCTGTATGAGGCAAATAGTGTGCGATAGTCTTGCTTTTAAAGGAAAACTTGTTGGGGCTGTCTTTGACAAATTCAAGGAAGAGGGTATAGTCATTCAATCTTTAACACTCGGAGGGACAAGTGCATGGGTTGACCCGGATGGGGAAAGCTATATAAATAGAATAATCATTACTTATCTTTCAAGAGAGGAAACAACCAGAAGGCTCTTTCAAGAAAGACCTTTTGCAAAGGTAGTGATATACGTAGATGGTCCTAAAATGACCATTGAAGAAGCAATGGAACGATATTGTATTAGGAATAGACGCATTAGTACTGCAACAAAACTTGAATTGATAAGAAATGATTTTGGCGTGAAACACCTACATTTCGTTTTTATGTTCAGTAAGGCTGCAAGTTTGCCTAAGGATTTCTATGACTGGCAATCAAAATAGAAAACTCACAATATAAATGTTGACATAGTGGACGCGTCCCTGCGTCGACCTTGTCGCCAAAGCGATCTTATAATGAGCCTTATTTTATATTAAAAAAGAATGTGATAGTTGTCGCGTCCACTTTTTAATGTTAATTTTGTACCAATTTAAAACGATAATAAACTGTTATACAGAATGAAACTCAGAAAGATTCTGGTGCTTGCCGCCGTATTCACGGCAGCAGTGGCACAGGCACAGCAGATGCCGAAAGTTTCCGTAGACAAGGCCGTTCGGATTGGCAAGCTGTCTAACGGGCTCACTTATTACATCCGTCACAACAACTGGCCGGAGCATATGGCCAACTTCTACATTGCACAGCGTGTGGGATCTATCCAGGAAAACGATGACCAGCGCGGCTTGGCTCACTTCCTGGAGCACATGGCATTCAATGGCTCCGATCACTTCAAGGACAACAACCTGATTGAATACACCCGCTCTCTCGGTGTGGAGTTTGGTAGCGACCTCAATGCCTATACCAGCATCGACCAGACGGTCTATCGTGTGTGCAACGTGCCGACCAAGCGCCAGTCGAGTCTCGATTCCTGTATGCTTATCTTGAAAGACTGGTCTAACGGTCTTACACTTGACGCCAGCGAGATTGACAAGGAACGCGGCGTGATACACCAGGAATGGCAGTTGCGTTCCACGCCAGGCATGCGCATGCTGGAACGTGACCTCCCCAAGTTCTATCCCGGTTCTAAATACGCCTATCGCATGCCGATTGGCTTGATGAGCATCATTGACAATTTCAAGCCCAAGTTCCTCCGCGACTACTATCAGAAATGGTATCGTCCAGACAACCAAGCCATCATTGTGGTGGGTGATGTCGACTTGGACCATACAGAAGCCCTCATCAAGAAACTGTGGAGTGGCGTGACAGTGCCTGCCGGTGCAGCCCAGGTGGTAGACGAGCCGGTGCCCAATACCAACGAAGCCATCTATGTCTTCGACAAGGACAAGGAACAGCCCTACAGCCAGCTGGCAGTCTATATGAAGCACGACGTATTCCCCGACTCGCTGAAAGACACCAAGCTGTATTTCTTGGAGTCTTACGCCAAGTCGATGATTGCCATGATGATGAACAGCCGCTTGGCTGAAATGTCGCAGAAAGCCGACTGCCCGTTCATGAGCGCAAGCGTGGGCGACGGCAGCTACGTCATCTCGAAAACCAAGGATGCGTTCATGTTCAGTGCCGTAGCCAAAGACGGCAAGGAAATGGAAACACTTGCCACCGCCTTCCGTGAGTTGAACCGTGCCCGTCAGTATGGATTTAACGCCAGCGAGTTCGACCGCGCCAAGGCCAACTACGAGTCGAGTCTCGACAAGATGTATAACGAACGCGACAAGGTGCCCAACTCTTCATGGGGCGACCAATACCGCGACCACTATCTCTCCAACGAGCCCATTCCGTCGGTGGAAGACGAATACGCCGTGATGAAAGAGGTGATGCCGATGGTGACGGTAGGTATCCTGAATGCCTATATGAAGCAACTTGTGTCTGAAACCGACACGAACCTCGTGGTGAGCCTCAATATGCAGGAGAAGGAAGGAAAGGTCTATCCTACAGAGGCACAGATGGCAGAAACTGTGAAGAATGCCCGTGCAGAGAAGGTGGAAGCTTACGTGGACAACGTGAAGAACGAACCGCTGATTGCTAAACTGCCGGAGCCAGGCAAGATTGTGAGCGAGAAGGAAAACACCAAGTTGGGCTACAAGACACTCGTCCTCTCCAATGGTGCCCGTGTGCTACTGAAGCACACCGACTTCAAGAAGGATGCCGTTTCCATGTCGAGCAAGGCCAAGGGCGGCAAGAGCCTCTATGGTGCCAAGGATTTCATCAACATGAAATACATGGACGGCGCTATCGAGATGAGCGGTCTCGGCAATTTCGACAACAACGAACTTTCCAAGGCACTTGCCGGCAAGCAGTGTGGCGCATCGTTCAGCTCAAGTCTCTATTCACAGGGCGTGAGCGCAACATCCACACCGAAAGACCTGGAGACGATGATGCAGCTCGTCTATCTCTATTTTACCAACATCAAGAAAGACACCACCTCTTATAATACGATGCTCGCATCGCTCAAGATGCAGCTTATGAACAAGGACCTCAGTCCTGAGTCGGTGTTCAGCGACAGTGTGAGCGTGACCATGTGCGACCATCAGGAACGCTTCGCTCCGGCAAACATCAAGGATCTTGATGCGCTTAACTACGACCGCATGCTTGAGATTGCACGTGAGATGCTGTCGAATGCCGGTGCGTTCACCTTCACTTTCGTGGGCAACTACGATGAGGCTAAGCTCCGTCCGCTCATCGAACAGTATATCGCCTCGCTCCCCGGCGACCGTAAGAAAGCCACCAACTATAAGCAGCTTGACATGTATGCCAAGGGCGAAATCGAGAACAACTTCAGTCGCAAGATGGAGACACCGAAGTGTATCGCCGTGGAATACTGGACCAGCAAGATGCCATACTCGTTGGAGAACGCCGTGCTTGCCAGCGTGGCAGGCGACGTCATCTCGATGGAATATCTCAAGCAGATCCGCGAGGATGCCAGCGCAGCCTACTCTGTTAGTGCTAGCGGAAGCCTGAGCCGCAACGGCAAGAACATCATCGCATCGCTGCAAGGCTACTGCCCGATGGATCCCAACAAGCGCGAACAGGCTGTCGGACTGCTGAAGAGTGTGGTGAAAGACAACACCCTGAAGGTGGATCCCGACAAGGTGGAGAAGATCAAGACCAACATGCTCAATTCTGCCGATATTGCCGTGAAGACCAACGGCTACTGGATGAGCATCATCAATCAGTATGACGAATACGGCGTGGATGCCCATACCGACTACAAGAAGGTGATCGAAGGCATCACACCCACCAAGGTGGCAGCTTTCCTGAAGAAGCTCTTGGCTGCAGGAAACCACATTGAGGTGGTCATGACTCCAGAGAAATAATCCATATCATAACACACACACATCACAGGGCAGTGGCACGACTTCGGGTTGTGTCACTGCCTTTCCTTTTTCCGCTCCGGCGAGAAAGTGGAAATAAAAAATCCATTATCTTCGCTTACTCGGATTTTTTGCACTACCTTTGCAGTTCACAATATATAAACAACAAAATATTTATGTCTTACTTATTTTCTTCCGAATCAGTATCTGAAGGACATCCCGACAAGGTGTCCGACCAGATATCAGACGCGCTTCTCGACCAGTTTTTGGCGTACGATGAGAATGCGCGCTGCGCTATCGAAACTTTTTGCACCACGGGACAGGTGGTAATTATGGGAGAAGTGCGCTCCGACGCATACATCGACTTGCAGACCATTGCCCGCAAAACCATTAAGAAGATAGGCTACACAAAATCAGAGTATCAGTTTGACGGTGACTCCTGCGGCATCATGACTGCCATCCATGAGCAGAGCGCAGACATCAACCGTGGCGTGGACAACGGCCGTGATGAAGACCAGGGTGCCGGCGATCAGGGTATGATGTTTGGTTATGCAACCAATGAGACAGAAAACTATATGCCCGTTTCGCTCGACTTGGCACAACTCATCATGCGCACGCTTGCCGACATCCGCAAGGAAGGCAAGCAGATGACCTATCTGCGTCCTGACTCGAAGAGCCAGGTGACGGTGCGCTACAGTGATGCCGGTATTCCTGAGCGCATCGACACAATCGTAGTTTCCACCCAGCATGACGACTTCGGTCCCGATGACGAGAGCATGCTCGCCCGCATCGAAGACGACGTGGTCAACATCCTCATGCCGCGTGTAAAGGCACAGATACACAACCGCAAAGTGCTCGACTTGTTCCACAGCGGCATCAAATACTTCGTCAACCCCACAGGCAAATTTGTGATTGGCGGTCCGCATGGCGATACCGGCTTGACGGGCAGGAAGATTATCGTAGACACCTATGGCGGTAAGGGTGCACATGGTGGTGGCGCCTTCTCGGGCAAAGACTCCAGCAAGGTGGACCGCTCGGCAGCTTATGCAGCACGCTATATTGCCAAGAACATGGTGGCTGCGGGCGTGGCAGACGAAATGCTGGTGCAAATCAGCTATGCCATTGGTGTCGCCAAACCCGTGAGTATCTATGTGAACACCTATGGTCGCAGTCATGTGCAGATGAGCGACGGAGAAATCGCAACGAAAATCAATGAGATGTTTGACCTTCGCCCCAAGGCGATCGAGCGCACCTTGAAACTCCGCCAGCCGATGTATCTCGAAACAGCTGCCTATGGTCATATGGGACGCAAGAACGAAACGGTCACCAAGACATTCACCAGCCACTATCATCCCACCAAGACCATCGAGGTGGAACTCTTCACATGGGAGAAGCTCGACCGCGTGGATGACATCAAGAAAGCTTTTTTCAAATAAGGATTATACAGCATGTTGCAGACCGATTCCATATCGTCGGCAGAGATTGTAGAAGAACAGGAAGCTGCACAAGCGGTGCACCACGGCAAGCCCAAACACCCCTATGAGGTGCTGAAATGGTTGCCACGGGATGCCACTCCCGAGCAGCAAGACTCTATCATACAGGCACATTTCCAACCCGAACAAGTGAGCTACAACACCCGTGTGGACACGCTCACCGTGTTCGGGCTGAAATATGCAGGCAAGGCTGACTTGTCTGCCATGCGCTATAATCAGGAAAGTCCGTTTGCGGGCAGCCCATATTATCATCCAGAACAAGGAACTTCCCGGCCGGGCGTGGCAGGCGACCCTGTTCCCTACACGCTCAGTAGTGACAATCTGATTACGGGCCTGTTGGTCGGTTGTTTCATCCTTGCACTCCTTTCCTTTTCCAAATCGAAGCAGTTTCTGCTCCGGCAAGTCAAGCACCTGTTCTATGTGCCCCGCAACAGCGACCAGATGACCGAGACTTCAAGCGAGTTGCGCTTTCAGTTTTTTCTCACAACCCAGACTTGTCTGCTCTTTTCCATGCTGGCATATCTTTATGCCAACGCCTTCATCTCCACCACCTATCTGTTGCCGTCACCCTACTACTTGATTGGCATCTTCTTCCTGGTTGTGTTAGGCTATTCGTTGGTCAAGGTGATCCTCTATGGTGTGGTGAACTGGACCTTCTTTGATAAGGAAAAAAACGGACAATGGATGCGGTCTTATCTCTTCGTCAACTCACTTGAGGGTGTGGCGTTGTTTCCAGTGGTGCTGTTGCTCACTTATTTCAATATGCCGGTTGCAGATGCCGTGACAAGTGCCGTTATTGTCGTGATTTTGTTCAAATTGTTGACCTTATACAAGCAGTATATTATCTTTTTCAGGGGATTGGGCAATATTCTGCAAATAATTTTGTACTTTTGTGCGCTTGAAATGGTGCCGCTGCTCTCATTGTTGGGCGTATTGGCACAAATCGGAAACAATTTGAAAATAAATTTTTAGGACATCGATGATTAAGAAGATTCTGGTATCACAACCCAAACCGGCAAGTGATAAATCCCCTTATTACGACATTCAGAAAGAGTACGGAGTAGAGGTTGTATTCAGACCATTCGTCAAGGTTGAAGGTCTTACATCTATGGAATTCCGCCAGCAGAAGGTGAGCATTCTCAGCCACACTGCCGTAGTGTTTACCTCCCGTCACTCTATCGACAATTTCTTCAAACTCGCCAAAGAACTCAGACTGAACATCTCGGAAGATATGAAATATTTCTGCGTGACGGAAACCATCGCGCTCTATATACAGAAGTATGTGCAGTATCGCAAGCGCAAGGTGTTCTTCGGAACGACAGGCAAATTTGCCGACTTGGTTCCCGTGATGGCGAAGCACAAGGCGGAGAAATATCTTGTTCCCCTGAGCGACGTTCATGACGACAGCGTGAAGAACCTTCTCGATGCCAGCAAATTGAACCACACAGAATGTGTCATGTACCGTACGGTGTCCAACGACTTTACCGAAGAGGAGCGCAAGAACTTCGACTACGACATGATGGTGTTCTTCAGTCCTACGGGTGTGCGTGCACTTTCCAAGAACTTCCCCGACTTGAAGCAGGGCGAACTCCGCATTGCAGCCTTCGGTCCTGCCACAGCCAAAACCGTGGAGGAAGAGGGCTTCCGTCTCGACTTGAAGGCTCCGACCAAGGAATATCCTTCCATGACCAGTGCGCTGAAAGCCTATTTGGAGAACGACAAATAACCATAACCCTATATTATATATGCCAGAACGCCATACACTGTGCAAACAGGAGCGTGTTCACAGCAACAAGCTGATAGAAGAACTCTTCGGCGGGGGCGGCAGCAAATCGATGTCTGCATACCCTGTCAGGGTGGTCTATATGCTTGCCGACAGGACAGAAAGTGAGCCGCGCGCACAGATGATGGTGAGCGTTTCCAAGCGTCATTTCAAACGCGCCGTGAAGCGCAACCGCGTGAAAAGACAACTGCGCGAAGCCTATCGTCACCACAAGCACATGCTCGACAGCGTGGCATTGCCGGAGGGCAAGGCTGTGGTGATGGCGTTTATCTGGCTCGACGACAACTTGCACGACTCACAGGTGGTCGGGCAACGTATGAAAAACCTGTTGGAACGAATTGGGGAGAAGGTATGCAGCGTGGCGGTATCATAAACCTGTTTCACGTGGTGGGCAAACAGAGCGTGCGCTTGCTTACGTGGATCTTGCTGCTGCCGATAGTGTTCTATCAGCGGTTCATCACACCCTATACGCCACCCTCGTGCCGCTTCACTCCCACTTGTTCCGAATATGCCCGGCAGGCACTGCTCAAACACGGTCCTTTCAAGGGACTTTTGCTTGCCGTTTGGCGTATATTAAGATGTAACCCATGGGGTGGTTCGGGATATGACCCCGTGCCGTAAGTTTCCGATACTGTTTCGGGTCCCATCATTTGAATATAAACAAAACAATCACATTCTATGGCAAAAAACTTTGTTGAAGAATTGAAATGGCGTGGTATGCTGGCACAGATTATGCCAGGTACAGAGGAATACCTCAACACCCACATGGTGTCTGCCTATCTCGGCACCGATCCTACGGCAGACTCTTTGCATATCGGTCACCTGTGCGGCATCATGATGCTGCGTCACTTGCAGCGTTGCGGTCATAAGCCTTATCTGCTTGTGGGCGGTGCTACAGGTATGATTGGCGACCCTTCCGGCAAGAGCCAGGAACGTAACCTTCTCGATACCGACACACTCTATCATAACCAAGAGGCTATCAAGAAGCAGGTGTCTAAATTCCTTGACTTTGACGGAGATGCACCCAACAAGGCGGAACTGGTCAACAACTATGACTGGATGAAGGACTTCACATTCCTCGATTTCGCCCGTGAGGTGGGCAAGCATATTACGGTGAACTATATGATGGCAAAAGACAGTGTGCAGAAGCGCCTGAACGGTGAGGCACGCGACGGTCTTTCGTTTACCGAGTTTACCTACCAGCTCCTGCAGGGCTACGACTTCCTCTACCAGTACCAGAAGTATGGCGTGCGCCTGCAGTTGGGCGGCAACGACCAGTGGGGCAACATGACCACCGGTACGGAACTGATCCGCCGTACGCTGGGCAACGAGGCAGAAGCGTTCTGTCTTACATGTCCGCTCATCACCAAGGCAGACGGCAAGAAGTTCGGAAAGACCGAGAGCGGCAACATTTGGCTTGACCGCAACCGCACCACACCTTATGCATTCTATCAGTTCTGGCTCAACGTGAGCGACGAGGATGCAGAAAGATATATCAAGATCTTCACCGACCTCGATCAGGAAACCATTGCAGCCCTTGTGGAAGAGCATAAGCAGGATCCGGGTCGCCGTGTCCTCCAGAAGCGTCTCGCCGAGGAGGTGACCGTGATGGTGCACTCCAAGGAAGACCTTGAGATGGCGATTGCTGCCAGCAACATCCTGTTCGGCAAGGCCACCAAGGAAAACCTGGCTCAGCTTGACGAAGCCACCCTTCAGGATGTGTTCGCCAATGTGCCCCACTACAGCCTTGACAAGAGTCTGCTCGGCGGTGTGGCTGTCGACCTGTTCAACCAGGAAGGCATGGAGATCTTCCCCAGCAAGAGCGAGATGCGCAAGCTCGTCAAGGGCGGTGGCGTTTCACTCAACAAGGAGAAGTTGCAGTCGTTCGATCAGGTGATTACCGCCGATGATTTGATCGACGGCAAGTATCTGTTGGTGCAGAAAGGAAAGAAGAACTATTTCCTGATTACAGTGAAATAAAAAACAAGAAATAATTTGGTAGTGGCGTAAAAAACCACTACCTTTGCACCGCAATTGTCCTATGGTGTAATGGTAGCACTACAGTTTTTGGTTCTGTCAGTGGTGGTTCGAATCCGCCTGGGACAACGTGAAAGTCCGCAACTGCTTGCTTGTCAGGTGTTGCGGACTTTCACGTTTCTGTATGCCTTGGCGGTATGCCGCAATCATTAAAATATCCAAAAGAATAGGTTTTTACGATTATTTGCGCTATCTTTGCATGAGATAGGCTGCACTTGGCAATTTGAAAGCGAGCTTTCATTGCGCTCGTTTGCACTTGGCGGAACTCCGCTTTTCTTTTGTGCATGCTTCTCTATAAAGAATACACCAGTTGAACGATGAAGACAAACTATGAACTGCGCTATGCAGCACACCCCGATGATGCCAAGCATTATGACACGGCACGCTTGCGCCGTGACTTTCTGATTGAAAATCTCTTTGTAGACAACGAAGTCAACATGGTCTACTCCATGTATGACCGTATGATTGTGGGCGGCGCAAAGCCTGTGGACGAAGTGCTCACGCTTGAAGCCATCGACCCGCTCAAGGCTCCCTATTTCACCACACGCAGGGAGGTGGGCATCTACAATGTAGGAGAAGGCGAAGGCATCGTGACCGTGGGCGGCGAACAATATGTGCTGGGTTATAAGGACGCCCTCTATGTGGGTAGCGGCGACCGTGACGTGACCTTCGCTTCACGTGATGCCAACTGTCCTGCCAAGTTCTATTTCAACAGCACCGCAGCCCACGTGTCCTATCCCTGCCGCAAGGTTTCCAAGCAAGATGCGGTGAGTGTGCACATGGGATCACTCGACATGAGCAACGAGCGCACCATCAACAAGATGCTCGTCAACCAAGTGCTCCCCACCTGCCAGTTGCAGATGGGCATGACGGAGCTTAGTACGGGCAGTGTGTGGAACACGATGCCTGCCCACACGCACAGCCGTCGTATGGAGGCATATTTCTATTTCGAAGTGCCCGAAGACCAGGCGGTGTGTCACTTCATGGGGCAACCTCAGGAGACGCGCCATATCTGGATGAAGGGCGACGAAGCGGTGCTCTCGCCGGAATGGAGCATTCACAGTGCCGCTGCCACACACAACTACACCTTCATCTGGGGTATGGGTGGCGAAAACCTCGATTATGGCGACCAGGACTTCTATGCCATCACCGACTTGAAATAATCAAAACCAACTAATACATTAATTATGGATACATTTTCTAAGAATTTCTCGCTCGAGGGCAAGGTGGCTCTCGTGACGGGCGCAGCCTATGGCATCGGCTTTGCCATCGCTGAGGCTTATGCAAAGGCAGGTGCCAAGATTGCGTTCAACTGCCGTTCACAGCACCATCTCGACCAGGCTCTTGCCGACTACAAGGCAAAGGGCATCGAGGCTAAAGGCTATATCGCAGACGTTACCAAGGAAGATGAAGTGAAGGCAATGGTTGCCGACATCGAGAAGGAACTGGGCGTGATTGATATCCTCGTGAACAACGCTGGTATCATCAAGCGTATTCCGATGACAGAGATGACTGTGGAAGACTTCCGCCAGGTGGTGGACATCGACCTCAACGCTCCGTTTATCGTGTCGAAGGCTGTAATTCCTGGCATGATCAAGAAGGGCCACGGCAAGATTATCAATGTATGCTCCATGATGAGCGAGTTGGGCCGCGAGACGGTTTCTGCTTACGCTGCAGCCAAGGGCGGTTTGAAGATGCTCACACGCAATATCTGCTCTGAGTTTGGCGAGCACAACATCCAGTGCAACGGCATCGGTCCTGGCTACATCGCTACGCCACAGACAGCTCCTTTGCGCGAGATTCAGCCTGACGGCAGCCGCCATCCATTCGACAAGTTCATCATCTCCAAGACTCCTGCTGCCCGTTGGGGTACACCAGAGGACTTGATGGGTCCTGCCGTGTTCTTGGCATCAGATGCTTCCGACTTCGTAAACGGTCATGTGCTTTACGTGGACGGCGGTATTCTTGCCTACATTGGCAAGCAGCCCTGATCGGTGAATCTAATCTGACAATATTTGAGAAGCATGTCCTCGCGGGTGTGCTTCTTTTTTTGTTATGGCTTGACAAAATGGTCAGGTCGTGCTTTAGGTCATGCTTCTCCTGTCAGCCATTTCAAAGCATTGATTCTCTTGATGCCATCGTAATCTGCAGCCGGGTCTTCATCGAGTGTCAGGATATACTTGGGGTATTGGTCCTTGATTTGTTGGAGCGAAGTCAACTCGCGTTTCAGTGTGTTCTCGTCTCTCACCGTTGCCGCCACTTGATAATAGGTGATGTTATCCTCGTCAATGGCAACAAAGTCCACCTCAAGGTTGTCCATCTTGCCGATGTACACTTTCTTCTGTCGGCGCAGGAGTTCGAGATAAACGATGTTTTCCAAGATGCGGCCTGCATCAAAAGAGCGGGAGCCAAGCAACATGCGTCGCAGACCAATGTCCACCAGATAATATTTGCCCAAGGTCTTGAGCAACTGCTTGCCTTTGATGTTGTAACGTTTCGCCTCATACAAGAAGAAAGACTCACACAGCGTGGACAAATATTTTTCCACAGCCTTTTGGTCAATCTTTCGTCCGTCAGCCGTCATCAAATCTGCGATACGTTTTGTAGAGAGCATATTTCCGATGTTGTCTGCCGTAAAACGGATCACGCTCTCCAGCATCATGACGTCGGCTATCTTCTTTCTGCTCATGATGTCTTTGACAACGATTGTGTTGTAAACGGCATTCAAGTAGTCGCTTATCTCGTTTTGCGTGTCCAATTCCAATGTATAAGGGAAGCTGCTCTTGGTCACATATTCCATATATGCCTGAGAGAGGTTGTCCGTTCCACCGATACCTTCGACAAACTCCTTGAAAGACAATGGAAGCATTGATATTTCTATGTATCTGCCGGACAAGAGCGTAGCGATTTCACTTGAAAGCATATAGGCATTCGAACCGGTTACGTATAGATCTACCATCGGTTTCAAATTGAGGCTGTTGATGATGTCGGGAAACTCCCTAACATGCTGTATCTCATCAAAGAATATATAAGTCGTCTTGTCCTGATGTATCAGAGGTTTGATGTAATTATACAGTTTACGAGGGTCTCGCAACTCGTAATAGTCATAATCCTCGAAATTGAGATAGATGATTTGGTCTTGCGTAACCCCATGCGCAAGCAACCAGTCACGATAAATATCCATGATGGTAGACTTGCCGCAACGGCGTATGCCTGTTATCACCTTGATGAGCTTCTTGTCCTTAAAGGATATCAGTTTCTGAAGATATTCCGTTCGTTCTATCCTTTTCATTCTTCTTGTGGGTTAAATATTTAGGGCGTAAAGATACATATTTTCTCGGATAATTCTACCTAAAAGTATCTATATTTTCAAAGTTTTAGGTAGAAACAACCTAAAACTTCTGTTTTCCCGGTACTTTTAGGTAGAAATAACCTAAAACTTTTGCTTCTCCGGCGCTTTTAGGGATTATACTTCTTTATGTACCCTCTTATGGTTTGGTCTTGAGGTTAACATGGAAACTGATGGAGGTTAACTGTAAACCGTTGCGCCAAATCTTTATTTGGCTAAATCTAACCTTTATCTAAATAAATCTAATCTGTATTTAGCTAAATATAAGTTAGGCGAAGTGGTAGTAGGTATGCTTTAATCGGTTTTAAAGTATGATTTAAAAAAAGAAGTATATTGTCTGTTAGGCAATTGTGATGTCATTTCGAATATCCGATGAGATCGGGCAACAAAAAAAGGAAATGCTTGCGCACTTCCTTTTTATTCAGTGAATCGAGTAGACGAGATTACTTGTTTACAGCTTCATCAAGTTCTGCACCAGCCTTGAACTTTACGCATTTCTTGGCAGCGATAGTAATCTTCTCCTTGGTGCGTGGGTTGATGCCCTCGCGTGCAGGACGCTCGTTGGTGCTGAATGTGCCGAAGCCGATAAGCTGAATCTTGTCGCCAGCAACGAGAGCTTCAGAGATTGCTGCAGTAGTAGCTTCAAGTGCTTTCTTGGAGTCAGCCTTGCTCAAACCGGCAGCAGCTGCAATCTTTTCGATTAATTCTGTCTTGTTCATAATTTTTTGAATTTATAATTTGATGAATAATAGTCGTTTCCGCATTTTCACCGCAAATATAGGAGAATAGTTTTACAAATCAAACAAAAAATAAAAAAAAGTGATGAATTTAATGAAAAAAAGAGCCGTCATGCGGCTTTTTATGCGCTATGAGGGGATTTTTTCGTAATTTTGCGTTCTGAATAACAAAGTTAGAAAGATACATATATGCGCAATTTACCCACGATAACAAAGAACCTCTTGATCATCAATGTGCTGGCTTTTCTTGCCTATTATGTGCTGGGTTCAAGGGGCACAGACCTTAACTCACTGTTCGGCCTCCACTTCTTCCTGGCGCCCGATTTCCATATTTACCAGCTGTTCACCTATATGTTCATGCATGGCGGATGGTCACATCTGTTCTTCAATATGTTTGCCTTGTGGATGTTCGGTTGTGTGGTGGAAAACACATGGGGCGCAAAGAAATTCCTTTTCTATTACATCGCGTGTGGTGTGGGCGCAGGCTTGTTGCAGGAAGGTGTGCAGTTTGTGCATTACGCCATGGACGGACTGTCGGCATACAGTACGGTGCGCACAGGCGACGGTTTCCTGGTGCCGATGGGACAGTATCTCAACTCGTGGACCACGGTGGGCGCTTCCGGTGCCATCTATGCCATCCTGTTGGCGTTCGGCATGCTCTATCCCGAAGAGCGGATTTTCATTATCCCCATCCCATTCCCGATAAAGGCCAAATGGTTTGTGCTGTTCTACGTGGCGGTGGAACTCTTTTCCGCCATGTCTACATCGAACGACGGCGTGGCACACTTCGCCCACTTGGGCGGCATGCTCTTCGGCTATCTGATCATCCGCTATTGGCGTACCCATCCGCAGGTGGTAGGGAACAACGACTGGATGTATCGCCGTAGTGCATCCGACAAGTTTAAAGACTTCTTCGCCAAGCGCAACCGCAGCCATTTCACCTTTCACCGTAATGAGAATTACCATGAAAAAGAAAACACAGACGATTGGAACCGCGAGCGCGAGGCTGAAAAGCAGAAGGAGATAGACCGCATACTCGACAAGATACGGAAAAGCGGCTATGACAGTCTGACTCCCGAGGAGAAACGGAAACTTTTTGACGCAAGCAAATAAAGGTAGATCAAAAGGTGAAATGTTTAAGGGCTTAAAGAATTTCACGATCAGAATGGTGGCAGGAGCCAATGTGGCTACTGCTGCCATCATGTTGTTGACCGGGTTTGCCAGTTATATCAACCCTGTCGACCACGGCATCCTGGCGCAGGCGGGACTGGCTTTCCCCGTCTTGTTGTTTCTCAATTTCGGCTTCTTTGTCTTTTGGCTGCTGTTCGGGATGAGGTATGTGTGGATACCCGTCGCGGGTTTCCTGTTGTGCTGCGTCCCCATCCGTACCTATTTCCCGATGAATATCCCCCACAAAGCCCCCGATGATGCCATTAAGGTGCTGTCGTATAACGTGCTCGGTTTTAATCCCTTGGAAGGAGCACAACCCGGCAGTAATCCGATGATGGACTATATAGCGGAGAGTGGTGCCGACATTGTATGCCTGCAGGAGGCGGCATTGTGGGGCACCCAGGAGCACTATGCCGACAGCGTGCTCACGCCAATCTACGCATACCGTGACACTTCGCGTATCCCGGAGACCGACTGTGTGACCCTGTTCTCCAAATATCCCATTGTGGACAAGGAGCGAATCCCTTATGAGTCGAAGACCAATCTGAGCGTGGCATACAAAATCAAGATGGGACGCGATACGGTCATTGTCATCAACAATCATTTTGAAAGCAACGGACTGACCCCCGACGAGAAGGAAAACTTCAAGGAGATGGTGAAAGGGGAGATGGACGGACACCAGATGAAGACGGAGTCGAAACTGCTCATCAGCCGCCTTGCCGAAACCAGCCGGCGCCGCGCTCCAGAGGCAGAAGCAGTGGCACGTTATATTGCTAAGCATCAGGGTGAAAGCATCATCCTGTGTGGAGACTTCAACGACACGCCGATCAGCTATACCCGACGGGTGATTGCAGACAAACTGACCGACTGTTATGTGGCTACTGCCTTCGGTCCCGGCATCTCCTATCACCAGAGCGGATTCTATGTGCGGATAGACAACATCATGTGCTCGGACGACTGGAAACCCTATGCGTGCAAGGTGGACAGCAAAATCAAAAGCTCCGACCACTATCCCATCTATTGCTGGTTGCAAAAGCAGCGAAAACGCTGATTTTAGTATAATAAAGCGGTATAAATTTTTAGAAACGTGAAAAAATAACTATCTTTGCACACTATTAGCAGCGTTTTACTTAAGAAACAAATAATTAATAACATAACAAAAATGCAAAACAAAGGAATTGTACTTGTAACAGCCGTCTTGTTGGCGCTTGCAAGCATCTTCTATCTGTCGTTTTCGGTAGCCACGAGCTACTATGACGGACAGGCTGCGAAGATTAAAGATCCCATTGCGCAACAGGACTATAAGGATTCTGTGAAGTATTTGGGTATTTATTCTTACCAGAAGTGTCTTGAAACTCAGATTGGTCTCGGCCTTGACCTGAAGGGCGGTATGAACGTAATCCTTGAAGTTTCTGTTCCAAATCTCGTAGAAAACCTGGCTGGTCACAAGACCGATCCCGGCTTTGTGCGTGCTATGGCCATGGCGCGCGCTGAGGAGGAAAAGACTCAAGGCGACTTCATTTCGATTTTCGTAAAGTGTTATCATCAGGCTGCGCCTGGTCACAACCTCGCAGAAATCTTCGCTACACAGGAGTTGAAGGATGAGGTGAAGACCACCAGCTCGGACTCTGAAGTGGAAAAGGTGCTTCGCAAGAAAGTGTCTGACAACGTGAACGATGCCAAGAACGTCATCACAAAGCGTATCGACAAGTTCGGCGTGGTTCAGCCCAACATCCAGATGCTCGAAGGTCAGGAAGGCCGCATCATGGTTGAAATGCCTGGTGTGCGTGAGCCGGAACGTATGCGTAAACTGTTGCAGGGTAGCGCAAACCTTGAGTTCTGGGAGACCTACAGTTCTGACGAGATTGTTCCCTATCTCGTTCAGCTCGACCAGCGTCTTGCCGGCGGCGAAGACGAAGAGGCAACCGACACTGCAGCTGTGAAGAAAGACAGCGCAGCGGTAGCAGCTCCAGCCAAGGCTAAATTCCAGATCAAGAAGGCAGAAAGCAAGAAGAATATTGCCAACGACGAGGCATTGGCAAAGAAGCAGCATCCGTTGCTCGCCGTGCTTCAGACGATGAACCAGCAGCTCAGCATGGTCGGCATGGCAAGCATCCGTGACACGGCAGCCATCAACAAGATGTTGAATTCGGCTGTAGCCAAGCAAGTGTTGCCTTCAGATGTTAAGTTGCTTTGGAGTGCCAAGCCTACAGACCTCATCAAGAACAACAAGAAGATCTATGAACTTCACGCCATCAAGGTGACCACCAGCGACGGACATGCTCCTATCGAGGGTGACGTGGTGACAGATGCCAGCGACCAGTTCAACAACTTGACCGGTCAGCCCGAGGTTAGCATGACCATGAACCAGGAGGGTGCCCGCGAGTGGGCAACTCTTACCAAGGCTAACGTGGGTCGTGCCATCGCTATCGTGCTTGACGGTTCTGTATACAGTTCTCCTCGTGTGAACGGTGAAATCAGCGGCGGTCAGTCTTCTATCAGCGGTAACTTCACCGTGGAAGACACCAAAGACCTTGCCAACACCTTGAAGTCAGGTCGTATGAAGGCTCCTGTACGCATCGTTCAGGAGGAAGTGGTAGGTCCGTCACTCGGTGCTCAGTCTATCCAGCAGGGTCTCACTTCATTTGTGATCGCTTTCGTGCTCCTCATCATCTTCATGGTGATGCTCTATGGTTTCATCCCTGGAATGGTTGCCAACACGGCTTTGATCCTCAACCTCTTCTTTACGTTAGGTATTATGGCGTCGTTCCAGTCGGCGCTGACGATGCCAGGTATTGCCGGTATTGTGCTCACGCTCGGTATGGCTGTCGATGCCAACGTACTTATATATGAGCGCACGCGTGAGGAGTTGAAAGTGGGCAAGAACATCCAGCAGGCCATCTCTGAAGGTTATGGTAATGCGTTCTCTGCTATCTTCGACTCCAACTTGACCTCTATCATCACAGGTGTGATCCTGTTGATCTTCGGTACAGGACCTATCCGCGGTTTTGCTACTACCTTGATTATCGGTATCATCTGTTCGTTCTTCACTGCCGTGTTCTTGACACGTCTCGTTTACGAGAACCGCATGAAGAAAGACAAGTGGCTCAACATCACCTTCGATACAGGTTTCTCTCGTGGCATCTTCCGCAATCCTACATACCGCTTCATGTCAATGGCAAAGAAGACATTTACGTTCACTGCCGTGATCGTGGTGCTCTTCGCCATCAGCTTTGCTGTCCGCGGTCTGAGTCGCAGTATCGACTTTACCGGTGGTCGTAACTATGTCATCAAGTTTGAGAAGCCTACAGAACCGGAGCAGATCCGCGAGGTGCTTGCCAACGCATTCCCCGGTTGCAACGTGAGTGCATTGGCTCTCGGTACAGACGGTATGACCATCCGTGTGTCTACGAACTATAAAATTGAAAGCAACAGTCCGACGGTAGATAACGAGGCAGAGAACATCCTCTTCAAGCATCTCTCTCAAGCAGGATTGGTGACACAGAAGAGTGTGGAAGCGTTCAAGAACCCGGATATCCGACAGGGCGGATCTATCATCAGCAGTACAAAGGTGGGTCCTGCAGTGGCTAAAGACATCACCAACGGTGCCATCATCAGTGTGCTCATCGCCCTCTTCGCGATCTTCATCTACATCTTGATACGATTCAGCAACGTAGCCTTCTCTTTAGGTTCAATCGTGGCGCTTGCCGTAGATACCGTGATTGTTATCGGTTGCTTCTCGGCATGTTGGGGCTGGATGCCGTTCTCGCTTGAAATCGACCAGTCGTTTATCGGTGCCATCCTGACGGTTATCGGTTATTCTATCAACGACAAGGTGATTGTCTTCGACCGTATCCGTGAGAACCTCAAGCTGCATCCTAAGCAGGAACTCGACGACCTCTTCAACGAGTCTATCAACGAGACCCTCGCCCGTACCGTGAAGACTTCAGCAACCACGTTGCTCGTGTTGCTCTGTATCTTCTTCCTTGGTGGTGAGAGCATCCGTAGCTTCTCGTTTGCCATGATCATCGGTGTTGTGGTCGGCACGCTGACCTCTATCTTCATTGCAGCTCCTGTGGCTTATCTCACCATGGGTAGCAGAAACAACAGAAAGAACAAAAAACTGGCTGCTGCAGAAGCTTAATCCTTCAAGGCAGTTTATCATACGACAAAAGGTCTTGCCCCAACCGGGCGAGACCTTTTGTCGTAAATGGTGAAGCATGAAAAAGTCGGGCAACTCCCTTGCAAAAGGATGCTGCCCGACGCTGTACTCCCACCGGGAATCGAACCCGGATCAAAGGTTTAGGAAACTTTCAATCCAAGTTTGATTATCAGTGAGTTGTACGGATTTTATGCCTTTTTGTAGAATTATTGTGGAATTTCTGTAAAAATCACACTTCTACGTTCTCTGTTTTCGCCACAAAGGTAATGCAATTTTTTCAGAAACAAGAAGAAAAAAGTGCCGACTTCGCAGCCGACACTTCCCAACTTAATAAAAACAATCTTAACCTATGAAAAGAACCTACTTTAATTCTATGTATTCAGTATAGGTGATTTTCGTGTGCGGATTGGTGCTTGTTATTTCCTGTCGTATGGCTTTTGTACCCCAGCGAAAAAACAGGAACTTCTTAGGCACACGGTGGACTATCTGAATGAGCGTATCTTGTGAAACCACATTGAGCGACACATCACGCCCTTTGAGTTCACCAAGTATATTAACCCACGCATCATGCCAACTGAAAGCCTTGAGGGTATCAACAGCACCATTGCGACACACAATGCTGTCACGGACTTGTGTATTCGCCTTTACCTCTGTTTCGGTTGCAGTGGTCATTGCGGATTGCAACCGCTTAACCCTTACCCCCAATTCCTCTGCTGTCTGGCACACTTGCTTGTAGTTGGCTTTCAGTTCTGCATTGGAAAGTTTCAACTTTTGAACACTCGCTACCGACTTGCCAGCCTCTGTTTTATAATAGGTGGCTTTCTGCATCAGTGCCGTTTGGTTGGCGGTCAGTCTGTCGTTGTCCGTCTGTAAGGCTCTATTTCGGAGATACAGAGCCGAACACAGACAGACCAACACCACCATAGCAATAGTTACCCATCTTTTCATTTCGCCACATTGTTAATGTAGTCAATGATACCCTCAACATGAAGTGTGGTTATTGCAGTCTTGCCATCTTCCGAAAGCAAGAAGTCCACATCTTCCTTGTTGTCTTGGAATAGGTTTTCTGTTAGAACTGCGGGGCAAAGCGTATCACGGCAAATGGCAAGGTTCTGTGTGATGTACTTTTCGTTAGGCACAGCACGGTTGCCTTTCAAACCAAGCTCAATAGCCTTATTCCACAGGCAGGCAGCAAGTCGCTTGCTGTTGGCGGAGGCATTAAGTCCGACATGAGCGGTAAAGCCACTTGCACTATACCATTTGCCGTTACTGCCCACAGCATTGTTATGAATACTCACCACAAGGACATTCTTAGAGCCAACCTTGCGGCATATATCGTTCACTCTCTTGCAACGAATGGAAAGCGAAATGTCAAATTCTTCTGGCACTATACGCTCAACATCGTAACCTTTGCACTTGAGGCATTTCTCAACACGCTTTGCAATCTCCCTTGCATAAGCATATTCACGCAAACGACCATCGGGCGATTGCTTGCCCGTGGTGTTCACCCCATGCCCATTGTCAATAAGAATTTTCATCATTATATATTTTGAATGATTTTTTGTATATAATTTTACGCAAAACTTGTATTTATGCGTTCAGCCGTTGGTAGAAGTCGGTTTTGATGTTGTCGTATGCGAGCTTTACGTTAGTGTAGGCACGGGCATTGTTTGCGCCATCCTCATTGTAAATCTCGCTCTCCACCACCTTTGCCACATCCTCAACCCAATCAGTGTTGCAATACTCGGATATTGGCTTTCCCCTGTATGTGAATGGGTCAAAACGGCTGTTGCGGTCGTTGTGGATAACGATTAGGGACTTGCGTATCTTCGTGGCTGTCGCTTCGTGGTCTATGATGTGGTTTTCTTCCCTTACTCGCTTGATAAGCCTACAAACTTGCTCAATGGATAGGTCAAAGGCAAAGCCTGTTAGGTTGCGTATTCTCAACAGTGTTTCTGTACGCAACCCCTCGGAAATGTCCTGTAACATATCATTCTGTGCGTTGGTAGTCTTGGCAAGTTCTTGGAGGCTCTCCTTGTTGTCTTGCATCATCTGGTTAATGATAGACTTGAACCATTTGAATATCGCCACCATCATTGCAGCCGACAACACCAAGAAGAAAGCAGCCGTAACCGCCATCATCCCGAAATCACTTATACCGTGCGCAACGGTAGTTACATCTGTCGTGTTCATCGGCTTCTCCTGTTCTTGGTACGTTTGTAAAACTCAAAGTTTTCCCTATCCTCTTTGGTTATCTCACTTTTAGGCGAGAACACACGAAAGCCGTACATATTGCCATAGCTCACAACCTTAATGACGGCACGGAATGGATAGTGTCGCTTTGGATTGCAAAACACCTCTTTCAGTTTCTTGCTGTCTGTGAAGAAAGCAGACCGATTATAACCCTCCCCATAAGCGACAAGTGTACGGTCGCCATTTTCGGTTGCTCTGTTCTGCCAACCAGTGAACACCATTATCTGATTGACAACCGCATCCACAGATGTAAACTCACAATCGAAAAGGTCGCTGTTCTCGTTGGGGTCTTCTACGAAATCTTCTATCTCGTTCATAAATCAATAGGAATGTTAAGGGTTTCACAGTCGTTGTCTATCATCGTGCGGATTGCCAGACGGTCTTTCAAGAAATCCTCATAAGGTTTCTTTGCGGATTCATCCATCAAGCCAAGCGTTGCACTCTGATACTCGTTCACCAGCTTGCTCTCTGTCTTAGCCGGGTACTTTGCAGTGATTAACGTGCTGAAAATGTTATCGGCAGTCTTGGGGTATTCCACACGGAGGCTGTCGTACTGCCACATCTTGCCTGTCGGTGTTTCCCCCTCCTTGGCAATGTGCGTACTGCCCATTTCGTCTGCCACTACTTCCACTTCTTTTATGTTGTGGTTGTAGAGAAATGTTCCCTGTCCGTTGTTGTAAGGGTCTATCACTTGCGGACGCTGTTCTGACAAAAGACCCATTGATAAAATGCTTGTGTCCATAGTTTGTAATTTTATTAAAGACATTCTTTTTATGTACCTCGCTACATCTGCTTATCCAACCATACTCAGACGAAAAGAGGTGCTTTATATCACTCTCATCTTTAATAGGACATTTCTTAGCGATAATGGATGCCTTGCGGTAGAACTTCAACAATATGCTTTTTCTAAGCAACACGTTGTAGTGGTTCTGCAAAAAGCCGACATAATCAATGCCTCTATCATCAACGGGGAATATCTGCCAGTTTGCCTTATACTCCACTTTCAGCTCGGCAGCGAGATACAAGCCTGTCATGTCAAGCACAAAGTGCAGTGCTTCCTTGCTCTCGCACAGGAAAACCATATCATCCATATAGCGGAAATAATACAGTTTCACCCCAAATCTGCGTAGAATGTAAGGTGCCAGAACTTCTTTAACCCAATGGTCAAAGAAAGCCAGATACAAGTTGGCTAAGTATTGGCTTGTGTAGTTCCCTATGGGCAACCCCTTGTCTTTACCGTTACTGTCAATTATCTTATCTAACAGGCGCAACATCTTAATGTCCGCTATCGTGTATCTTATCACAATCTTCATTGCGGCATGGTCAATGTTATCATAGAACTTGCGGATGTCCGTTTTCAGACAAAAGCGTGTTCCTTTCTTATCACGCATAAGCGCACTGCGCACATCAAGCATACATTTGTGTACGCCACGCCCTTTGATGCAAGCGTAAGTGTTTTCTATGAATAGATGCGTCCAATGCTCGCCCAACACATTTATCACGCAATGGTGAATGATGCGGTCGGGAAAGAATGGCGCAATCATCAAGACACGTTCCTTTGGGTCATGTATCTTTCTTTCCTTATACTTGCCGGGTACATACGTTTCATACGCCAACATTTCATACAATTCATCAAGCCTTTCGCAAATATGCTCATTGAAATCGTTAATCTCGCTGCGCTCACCTTTGCCGTGCTGTGCATTGTATTGAGCCAAACACAAGTTTTCGTTTGTGTATAGCAAGTGGTATGCGTTCTTTATCATCTTGCTTGGAGAACAAGCCAGTTTGCCTGTATCACCGATGTAAAGTCCGCAATCCTCAAAGTCGGAGTATTGATACAAATATGTATTTGCGTTCATCTACTTATTTGTGCCGTTAGTCAAATACAGAGCTTTCAATTTCTTACTCGCACCGTGTTAATCACTATTTTTCTACCAAGAGGTAAAGTGTCGGTAGCTTCAGTATCTTATTTCTCAATCGAAACCAAACGGTAAAAGCGGAAGCCACTGTTCGCATTCGAGTTCGAGGAACGATTATTCGCATTCAGATAACCGAAACCCGCATTCGCACCATTATTCGCATTAGCAGACAGGAGGCAACCCCAAACTACCGACACTTAAAATATTTTGTTTTAATATTTCCTGTTTATTCTCTCACTCACTTTGCCCCGATTTTCGTTGCGCCGTGAACCGTTTTTGCAGTCTGTCAAAAACGGCACAAGCGGAAGCCACTGTACGCAGGCGAGTGCGAGGAACGATGATCCGCAGACAGAGAACCGAAACCCGCAGACGCACCACGATTCGCACCAGCAGACAGGAGGCAACCCCACCATCCACTTGCTGTTCTACCCGGATGCCAATAATAATCACAAGCACCTTGATTGCTGCTGCCACCTATTGCATCGGGGAAACAGATACCATTCGTTGAAATGGCGAAGTGTAGGATATATCCACTATCACGGGGCATATCACACATTTCTTCATAGCCATCGGGGACGGTTGTAGCGTTGTCAGAGTGTGAGGTGAACTTTGTAGGGTCTTGGCACAGATAGGCAATACTACGACCGCCCTCTGTGTCGGGGATATGCCGTATCAGCACATCATCAGCCAACAGCCACAAATACTCAAACGGTGCTTCAAGTCCACGGTAAGATGTTACATACACGGTCTTGTCGCCACCCGTCCAGCCTTTGATAACATAAGGTATGCGCCCTGTGTTGTTTCCAAGCGTTGCAGTAACTCCACAAGGTACGAAAGGATTGTAACCGCCCCATGTGTTCCATTGTGTACCATCAACAGCGGGACCACTACCCAAACCGCCCTGTCTGAATCCGTCAGCGGTCAGTGTTTCGTTGTATGTGTCTTGGCAATGCAAGGAGGCATACTCTATGCGCTGCAACCATGCAATTTCTGTATAGACACGATAAACGCCAATGTGAGTGCCATTCTTGCACAATGGTCTTGCACCAGCCTTGCTAATAGATGTTCTTGGCATACCAAGCATAGAATGGTAAGTGCCATCCCAAGCCGAATTAGAGCCGTTGCCACCACGATAACGTGCGGCATTTTCCGCCAATGTCAGTATGCCATCTTCATCACGCAACAGTTCATCACCATTCCATTGCAACCAACAGCCAGACACGGCAATGTTATTATCACGGTCAATGGTAGCGCACCAAGGCGAGCAAGTCTTGCGTGTCATTTTCACGAAGCCGGGCAAGGGATATTCAGAAATGCCATACACCCACTTTGTACCCTCGAACTCAACACGCAAATAGTATTCGGGTTTCTCCAACATCACGTTTCCATCCGTGCTGTCAATGATAGCCTTTGCGCCCGAATCCCTCTTGCGGCTATCGTTTTGGTGCAAGTAGTATTTTACAGAGCCGTCCGTGTTTTCCACAAAACGCCTCAACTTCTTCTGAATGGGTAACGTGCGGTGCAAGTCAAGGTTTCCAACCCTTGTGAGCTTGTAGTCCTTGCTTGTCAAATCACCTTGCACACCGTACCACATATCGTAAGGATATTGCGGTTTCGTTGAACCGCTGCCTAAAATAAGTCCCATGCGCTTATACAATTTTATTCGGTTGTTCACTCGCTCCCCAATATACCTCAAACTTGCCCAAGTCAATAGCGTTTGGGGAAATGTACGCTATCATTGCGGGCGTCCAATCGCCAACAGGCACAGGGAATGGACTTGCCCCCTTATCGCCTATCAGTCGGCAGTCAAGCAGCGTGTCGCTCAACATCGTGTTTTCCTTGCTACGGACATACACGGAAAACGGCACACCACCCAACGAAAAGCCTTTTGACAGGTCGGTTATGCTGCCTTTGGCTATAATTCTGACATCTTCCATAATTTACCAAGTAAATGTTACTGCAAAGGTAGTAAAATTGTGTCTAACAAACACATTTTAAGATAACAATCAGCAATACTTGGAGCATTTGCCCCACGATACCGCCTAATATGGTTGCCAATATATCCAACCAATCCCATTTACCACCGTAGCACCTATCCTTGAACTCCATGCCACAAGCCAATCCACCCACGAATAAAATCGTGAGTAGAAAGGCACACGGTATGGCATAAAGAAAGTGCTTTTGTCTGTTGCTTTCTGTAATCCAACTCATAATTCAATTTTTAACCTCTTGTTCCAAATGTCATTGGATAATCCCAATATGGAGAATAAATCATAAAGTCAATACCGCATAGATGCGGATAATTTGCATCAACTTTCAGATAGAATGATGTACTTTGAATGTCTGCCACACAAGCATAAGCACTTTGCACATTGTTGTAAGATTGATAACTTCGTGCAGTCGCAAACACCTTGTACCCACTTGGTATGTCTGACGATGAAAAACTTATCTTACAAACACCATTTGCGATATATGTTGCTGTAAGTTTCACATTGATAGAACTTCCATCATAGTAAGTTCCGCTTAATGTGGCTGTATCTGTGTCGAATTGCACATATCCCATTGCAATAAGCCGTGGATAACGTCCTTTTGCGCTACTTTGTATGAAGTCATCCTGTGAAAAACGCCCAGAAATCATCCATTGCGCTTTTCTTCCGCTATCACAAGCCATCTCAAAGCAAGTAAATTCTACAATTTCTTGCGGTCGCACTAATCCGTAAACAAGACCTTCGTTTGTTGTTGTATTACCTTCAATTGTAAATGTGTTCATCCGTATTTGATAATTACCATACCCAAATCGCCCAGAATTATACAGACGGCATACCTTACCTATATCTTCTTCTTCGTAACCAAGCGTTATACTTTTGGTTGTTCCAGAACTTTGTTCGGGTAGATAGAACACGTTGACATCAGAGAAATTACCACTCCAACCTGTCGAAAGTTGTAGTGTACCATTCAAACGCACCTTTCCATTGTTTCCATCAAGGAATATATCACCATTTTGTGATTCCAACCTATTGTTGCGGAAAACCCACCCAGCTATATTGGCATTTTCAGCCAACAATAGACCTGTCGCAATACTTTCAAATTGCGCTCCGAATGGATTCCACTTTGTAGTATCTGTTGGCAGCACATTATAGAAACTGCCCGCATCAATCCGTGCGACATAGTAAATGCCATTGTACTTGACTGCATCCACACGGTACTGATTGCCGTAATAGGTCTTGCTGCTATCGTACACACCACGGTAAACCAAGGCAGGACTTTTGCCATCCGCTCCATCCTTTCCGTCATAAGGTGTTATGCGCACAGGGTCGCTCCAATTGGTGAGCAATGCGCCTGTTGCGCTCTTGGTCGCAATGGTCATCCACAAGTATTGAAGTGTACCAACAGACGGTTGTGTGGTAGTCCAACCGCTCGGCTCTGCATCCGTCTTAACCAATGTTGGCGCACTTGTCGTAGAGCCATTCTTGGCAAAGCGGTACTCTTGGTAGTCGGGGCGATTGTCGTTTGAATTTGCATCATAGGCAGTTGCCACCTTGCCAAGCTCCAACTTGGGCATACAGATTTGGAGATATTGCGAGTTGCCCTCAATTATGATTGGCAGCAAGCGGAACAACACATATTCGGTATCAGCGAAACTTGATTTGGTTTTGAATGTTACCGTGTGCTTTACCCATGATGCGCTTGCCATATAGCCAACGGCACAATCAGCACCAATGGTATTGTTCTTTTGCACACCATCCACAAACACCTTGCTTGTATCAATGGCACTTGGGAACACATAGGTATTGAATATAGCACCGTCCACTTCAAGCAACCTTACCCAATTAAGGGTTACTGTTCCTGTGCGTGGGTCTGTACTGTCGTACATATATGCCGTGAAGTAATATTCACCATCAGAGGGGACATCATCGAAATCAAGTGTTCCTACCGTGTTGTATGTATTGCTGACAGCAACGGACTTACTCCATTGCCATCCAGTTTGCCACACAAACACCCTTAACTCTTTACCGTCCGATTTTGCCTGTGCGTCAATTCTGCCACTGAATGTTAGCCTGTACTTGCAACCCTTTTTCAAATACAAGGAACGTCTTGCAAAGCCGTATGCGCTGCTTGTTTCGTTCACAGTCATTGCGTTTGTTCCACACTTCGCCCAAAATGAAAGGGTGTACCATGTGGAGGGTTTCAGCTTGCTTACGGTCGAGGACTGCAATACTTGTCGTAGCACTTCCTTGTAAACGGCTTCTGAATACCTCTTGTCGTTCCTGTCGTAGAAATAGTTATGCCCGTCCACACCACTTGTATAAATGTGTGCGATACTTGTATCAATGCCACTGCCACCATTATAGCGAGAAACAACATCCCATTTATCCAACCTATTCATGTTTTCAAACTCTGTTTGTTCCAGTAGGTTTGGATTCCACACAACGTAATTGTTCCAAAGCGTAGGGGCAGAGAAAGCACCCCACACTCCATTTGTCTTGTGCCTTATAGATACCCATTCAAAAGGATAGTCGCTATCAACACCGCTTGGCTCATCAGTCCACCCCGTAGGTACAAAGCCGTCACCTGGAGATATAGCCGTAACACCTTCGGGGGCGGTTTCCACCTCTGTACATTTGAATATGTATTCAGTGCCATCGCCATCCGTACCTTTATCACCCCATTTCGCCCAAATGACAGGCGTACTGAAAGCCGACCAAGTATCAGTACCGCTTGGCTTGGTTCTGACACAAACCCATTCGTACTTATAGGTTTCGGTTATTCCTTGTGGGTTGTCAGTCCAACCGCTCGGCACATAATCATCAGTATTCACGGATGTTGGTTTACTTGGTGTACTGCCTGTGTTGCGCAAATAGATAAACTCTATATCCGTACCGTCAGCACCCTTTTCACCATTCTTGCCAGATATGCGTATCGGTGCAGTCCATGAGCCAAACCTTTGCGTGTTCGGGTTATATATGGCTTGCGACATATACAGATATTGTGTATCTGTCGGTGTAGGCGGTTTGATAGTCCAAACCGTTTGCCCAACCAATGCGGAGGGTGTTGTGAATGTCGGTGTGCTTGGAGTTGTGGTAGCAAGCGTGTAGATGAAGTAGAACACAGAGCCATTGTTTCCGCTGTTGCCTTTCTCGCCCGATATTCTCACAGGCGTACTCCAATTCGTTTTGAGAGTGCCATCGGCATTTATTTCGGCTTGCGACATCCAAAGATACTCGCCTGTTGCAAGTGTTGGCGGTTCATCAGTCCATCCGCTTGGGTTGCGTTCTGTAACCGTGATTGCGGGGAATGATGTGCTTGATGTGTTCTTGGCATACTTGAAATCAGTATAAGCACCGTCCACACCATCCTCTGCCGTGGTCTGTACTGGCTCGCTCCACGTTCCAGCCTTGCCACTTACACCGTTGATTGTTGCCTTTGACATCCACCATTTGCCCTCTGCGCTTGGTGTGTCGCTCCAACCATCGGGTATAGGTGCGGTAGATGTTGGTGTTGCGGGCTTCGTTTCGCTCTGCTTGAAAACAAAGCTCACCCAATCGCCATTGTTTCCACTGATACCGTCAGCACCTTGCGCCACAATCGCCCAATAGGTAGAATTGGTTGGCAAGTTGCCCTTGGTGGGTGTGGGGTGTATGTAGCGGTAAGTACACGTTGCGCCATTGCTTGTATAAGCCACTTCATCGCCTGTATAGTAGATGTAATCCTTATTCCACACACCACGGTACACACCCAAAGGCACGACATCACCGCTACCGCTTGCCACGCTCACATTCTTCAATGTAAGGCGGCTTTTTGCCGACACGTTCCAATCAATAGAACTTGTGCTGTCCCCAATACGGAACTTGTTACCGTCCAAATCCAAGTAGCACTCGCCATCACTCGTTATGATGCGCCCTGTTGTGATAGTATTGCCATTGATGCGAGTAAAGCCGTATGTGGTCTGAAAATCTCTGAAATTATCATCCGCATACAGGCTTGACAATATACCAACTTGGAAATAGTAATTGTTGGGGTCGCTCGTAGGCTCAAACTTCAATTGCTCTTGTGTAAGATACCACACGCCATTTTCACCACTCTTTGAACACTTGGCAAACAGATAGTAACCGCCTGTGCTTTGCAGTTCAAACGAGGCTTCATTCATCTGCCAGTTCCTAATCTTGTCGTTGTCAATGGTGAGGTGCGAGAGTATGCCAGCCGTAGCAACAAAGATATTCGGATTGCCCCCAAAGTTGGCTTGCAACACACATCCCGACAAAACAAACTGTTGGCTCTTTGCCCCAACGGTCAGCATATTTGTGTCAATGGAGTTTGGCTTGATGTTGTCCGTGTCAAAATAACCGTCCGTGTCATAGACCATGTTACGCAAATCCTCTGTCGTTCTCCAACCTCGCCTTGCTTTGTTCAAATCACGGAGGCGGTTGTTGTTGATTATGTTTTCATGCTCAATGACAGTAAGCACGGTTTGCGTCTGTATAGACACGGCTGTTGTGTCTGCCAAAGTGATTTGGTAGTCCTGTTCCAACAAAAGGTTGCGTGTTACTTTCTGTATGCGCATTTGTTTCTCAATGCCAAACCGTGTGTCCTTTACAGGCACATAATCGCCCACCTCAAACACGCTTGTATCTGCATCACGGCTAAGTTCTTGGAGAAAATAGAGCCTATCCAAAGTCAGCGTATATTGCGCCTTTGCCTGTGTCGCTGTCTTGAAATCTTCCATTGCTGCATACCACAAAGCCTCTTCTGCCTTTTGCTCGTAGCTTTCGGGCAGATATATGTCGGTTATCTTGTAGGTGTTGCCGACCTCAATTTTGTAAGCGTCCTGTGTTTCAGCCGAGGGAATGGTCAAACCTCTATTATCCGTGAATGGTATGATGCGGAATTTCTTTGTTTCGTGGTTGTAGCCACCTTTCGCCTCAAGCTCAAACTGTTGCCCAGCCAATCGCCCAGATGTGAAAGTTATCTTTGCGCTCGTTCCGTCCACAAGGTACACCGTGCCTTTATCGTCTTTCTTGTTAAGGTCGAAGTCCATCGTATCATCAATGAAAGCGCAAATATCATCAGCCACAACAGCCGTAACGGTTCCCGTGCGTGTGGGGTAGATGTTATCGTAGGTTTTCACATCTTCCTCACTGCCTATCTTATCACGAAGTTCTGCATCCTCAATGTAGCGTTTGCCATCATCGGCAATGCCTATCGTTTCAGTGCCGACCTTTACAACGGTCCCGTCTGAAAGGGTATGCTCGTACAGGTTCTTTCGCTGTGGGTACGGCAATTGCAGTCTTTCCGAATAGTCCCTGTAATTGCTCCGAATGTTGGTTGTGCCACCCTCTGCCCACAGACGGGTTATAATCGCCTTATCGTCTATCTTCTGTTCTTTGAGGTTATACAAGCCGTTGCCCTTGCCCCATTCAAAGAAATCAGCACCGCTTGGCGGATTGATACGCTTGCCGAACTTGCCAATGTGGATTGTACGCACACCCTTGTCTTGGGTTATCTGAAATTCCAAGTTGAACTGCTCGCTGTTGCAAAGGGTCTGCAATGCCTGTAAGCAGTTCACCCCCGAAAACTGAATAGTCTTAGCTTCCGTTTCGGGGCAATTATCCACATCGAATTTCCACAACCCCGGATAATCCCTTTCCATGTTGTAGATAAGGACTTGCACAAACTCCTTGATTGTATATGTCAAGTCAAACGTGCTTTTGTCGCTCTTGCCGTACTTGTCGCAATTGCGGTAGATTGTTTTCATAAGGTCGTACATCACACCATAGAAAACAGGCTCATAGTTGTAGTACCCCTCTGAAACAACCTCACGGGTAGTTGTGGCTCTGATACTATATTCCTTGCCACCAACCGTTATCTTATCCCCCTTGGAAAAAGAAAGCCAGTTAGCGGAAACTATTTTGAGTGAAATGTAATCATCGCCCATCAAGGAACTTGTGAGAGTAGCCTCTTTGACGAAACAAAACGGCTCGTTGGTGTTGAGCTGTATTGTTTCGCCATTGCGCTTTGTTATTTGAGTAATTCCCATACTACAATATCGTTTGTTTCAAAACTTTCAATATCTTCAATCACACCAGCCACAATGATGTCATACTCGCCAGCAAGTGCGTAGGTGTGTTCAACGGTCGTTTCGTTGCCACTCACATTGAACGTGTGCGTGCCGTCCCCCCAATAGATGTTGAGCAACTTTGTGGATGTAACCTTTATTGTTGCCTTGGAGTTGTCGCTTGCCGATATGTGGCGCAAAACTCGCTTTACGGGTTCATCCTCTATAAGTTTCATCTTGAACGTGCCGACCATAAGCTCATTGTTGTACTGTCCCCATGTCTTTGTCATGTCGGTTTCATCGTACAAGCCTATCTCATAGACCAATGGCTTTGCCTTTCCGTCATACTCCACGGTCAAACGGTGCGTACCGTCCCCATCGAACAACGACATAAAGCGGTTAGTCCATTCAACAAATGCGCTGCGACCGCTCGCCTCAAGGAAACAGTCAAGCGTAATGGTGCGCTCCTTGTAACGCTTTCTGTTCCTGTCACGCACAATGCCGTGGTAGTTGTCCCAATCCACTTGCAATGCGTCTTTCTGTGCAAGTCTACCGACCAAGCCAGTAGAGCCAGACACATACACGCCATAGTCCTTGAAATTCACACCGTCAATGTAGTATTCCACATCGTTGTCCGCCTGTACTTCCAACAGGTCTTTTTCGGTCTTTGCCACGTTGTACACTTTCACCTCGTCAATGATTGCAGTCGTTGTCAGCAATTCATCAGTGCAAAGGCTCAAACCCTGTGGAGTGCCACCAAGAGAGGCGGTATATACACACTCGGAATCTATGTACACTCTGAATGTGTCGCTATCACGCACAAAGGCGATAAAATACCATTGGTTAGGCACAACATCAATCCACTTTTCACGGTAGTTTTCTACACCAAGTAAATTTACCACCCAACCGATACGGCTTTGTGTTGTCATTATGTAGGCAGACACCGTGAAGTTTCCGCTAAAAGGAATGGCTTTCGTTGTCAGACACTCACCGCCATTCAAAGCAAGTGCCTTGCCTGTCTTGGCGGTCTTGGTAAATGCTGCACCGTCTGAAAGTGTCGCATCAGCACGGCTTGCCGAATAGTCGTAAGCCTTATTGCCATCGGGGTCGTCAAATGGCAAGTAAAGTATCAAGTTCTTATCTACCATATCAGTATGTAGTTTTATTGTTATAGTTCACGATTACACAACTTGGCTTTTCACCGTCCACAAAGTCTATTTGGGCAGTGCTGCCATACACATTGAGGATAACGCTTGCATCATCACCAACCACGGACAGGTGTACCTTGGCATGGTCGAATACATCTATTGTCAATATGGCATGGTCGGACACATTCACGGCTGTTTCGCTTGTGTGGCGCACATACAGGCGAGAAACACTATATCCGTCATACTCCAACATACCCCTACAAGCACCGTTAAGCACCAAATCAGCCTTGTTTGCGAGTGTGGGCATATCTTCATCTATATAGACACCGTAAGGCTCGCTGTTGCCCTTAAAATGCGTCCTAAGAAAGTCAAGCGTGGGGTAATCCTCACAAATGCAAAAGTCAATGCCCTTGATGTAGAGCTTTACCAATGCCTCCGTGTCTAAGTTGCCCCTCAATTTCATCTGCCAAAGGCGGCACAGACCTTTCTCTGTGCCATCCTTTCTAAGTTGTTCCACCAGTTCCATATTACGAAATGCCTTGTGATAGTAATGAATTGTCCTTTGTTTCTATGCGTTTAAGCGTGCTTTCAATGTTTTGCAGTCGTTCAGCCGACAAAGCCGTATTTCTCGCTATTTCCGACTGTTGCAACAACTGTTCACGCATTATGCTTGTCTGTTCGCCTTGGTTAATGATGAAAGCATTGAGCCTACCAGCAATCACACCGCCTGTTTCCTCACTCATTGAGGTAACGGCTCCCGTAAGCGGGTCGCTTGCCACATCTTCAACATCTTTTATCCAATCGCCCACGGCTTCCAAGCCTTGCTTGAATTTCTCGCCCGCTGCGTTGGCTTGTCGTTCAAACTCTTTCTTTTCTTCATCTGTCAAAACTCCATCTTCCATCGCCTTGCCCAAGTATTCAACCGCATCATTGATACCCTTTGCAAGGAAATTTCTTTTGAGAGCCTCGACAACAGCATTTTTAAGCACTTTCTTTGTGGTTTCACCAAGTGCCTCCGCTGCATCCTCACCAGCACAGTACGCATCAACAATCGCATCCGCAAATTCATCAATGGCACTCTTTACATCAGTGCCAGCGAATGTTTCCATCATCTGTTTGTCTAAATCCTCTATCTGCTGATTTATTTCCTCAATCTGATTTTCCCATTCCTTGATTTTGTTGTTGTCGGTCTTTTTCTTGCTCTTTTCGGCTTCTATCTGTTGGCGCATGAGTTCCTGTTGCTCTTTTAGCGACTCCTTTTGCTGTTGGTACAAGCCAAGCATATCATCACCCTCCTTGGCTTTTGACAGTTGCTCATTGAGTTGCTTTATCTGCGCTGTCAGTTTAGCGTATTGGGCATAATCCCAAGCCTGTTTTGCAACCTCACGCTGTTTCTCCAATGCCTGTATTTGGTCTTTGATTGCCTGTATATTCTTTTCGTACCCTTGTCGCTGTTCCTCATTGAACACCCAATAAGTGTTGTTGAAAGCACGTTCCAAGCGGTTGTATGAGGATTGCAACTTGTCTATCTGCTTTTGCAAGTTCTGTATCTTCTTTTCGTACTTCGCATCATGCAACTTGGAGAATATGCCGACAATAGAAGTGATAGACGATACCATGCCAGTAATGCCGCCCAGCACATCACCGCTCATAAACTTGCCCACGGAGGCTGCTGCATTGCCCAACTGCCCCATAAGCTCTATTGCAGTTCCCAATCCGTCAGCAACACCACTCATTCCCAACGAATCAAACATTGATTGTAGGGACGAGGCACAATCAGAGCTAATACTTGTTACTTTCTGTATTGAATTGGTTATGCCTTGCGCTGCCGACTTGGTATCACGCTTTGCTTTCTCTACATCCTCTTTTGACCCCTCACCCTTGGCGAGTGCTGCCTCTGCTGCTTTAAGCCTTTTCCGTGCGGCTATGTAGTCTTTATAGAAAGTGCCTAACGCTTGGAATGGGTTAAGTTCCTGTATGCGCTGTTTGGCTTGGTTCAAACTGTCAATGACCGCCTTGTAATCAACAGGGTTAAGTTTGAGATTGCCAGCATTGAGTTGTGTCTGTATGTCGGCTATCAACTGTTGTATTTGGGCAACCGTAAGCGTGTCTATGTCGCTAAACAGGTTTTTCCAACTTTCAGACTGTTGCAAGTACGACATATTGAGTGAGGATAACGCCTCTTGCTCTGCCTTGTTTATCTGTGTCAAACGCTCTGTATCGCCCATTTGTTCTGCCTGTGAGCGTAACAATTCATACTGCTTGGTGATAGACAACTTTTGTTCCTCAAACGTGCGGTAATCGTTAAGCACGGTGTTTTGGAGTTCTTTTTGCAACTCTGCATCCTGTTGCGACAGGCTAAGACTTGCCTCTGCTCGTTCATCAGTGCTGACAATACCGCTTTCGCCATTCTCTAACTTTTCTTTGGCTCTTGCAACGGCTTCTATCTTTTCAGCAAGCGTTTGGCACTGACCGATAGAATCACTAACTTGCTGCTTGAACTTTTCAAGTGCTGTGGTTTCACCGTTCAACTCGCCTTTCTGTGTGTTAAGCGAAATAAGGTAATTGCCCTCACCCTCGGTTAGAGTGCCATTCTTGCGCTTTTCTTCAAGTTTGGATATTTCATTTTCAACATATTGTTTGTATGAATTACCGTCAGCAAGCAACTTTTCAAATTGCTTGTCGGCTACTTCCTTGCCCATATTCTGCACCCAACGGAAATATAGCTGATACTGCTTTTTCTTATAGTCAAGTTCTCCCTCAAACAACTTGTTTTGCGATTGGGTATAACTTGTGTTTTCGAGATTGCGCCTTTCTTGGAAATTCGCCTTTTCGTCAGAAGTCAGACCACCTTTGCCCGCTTTCTTTCGTGCATCGGCAAGTTCCTTTTCTTCCTTGTCTATCTGTTGGAGGGATTGCTTGTGCTGCAAGTCAAGTTGTGCCTTGCGTTTCTCATACCCCTCTTCCATGATTGCAATTCTCGCCTCTTCAAGCCGTTTGTCTGCGTCAAGTTGCTTTTGGCGCAAACTTTCAGCATTGCGTTGTGCATCATTACCGCTTTTACGATTGCCCCCACTGCCATTAGATTTGCCAGTGGCAGTGTTCAAGCGTGTTTGTAGCCTTGTAATCTGGCTGTTGTAGTCTTTCCATGCTTGGCTACCAAGTTGCGCCTCACTCCTTAGCTTTTTGAGGTTCTGAATTTCTGCACCGATACCGCTTTCTGTATTCAAGTCGTTCTGTTGCTTGTTTATCTCTTTGTTCACTTCTCGCAACAGGGAAAGTGCATCCTCAAAGCCATAAGTCTTGCAATCAATCGTTACCTCTTTGCCGTTAAGGTTGTTGGCGAGTTCATGCAATTCTTCAAGGCTCATTTTGGTTATATCCACATTGGTAGTGTCCTTTGGAGCAAGGAAATTCTTTAAGTTTTCATCTACCAAGTTAATTGCATCATTGAACGTGCGCACATCCCTAACCTCGTTATCAAGGTATATTTTGAGTTGGGATGCAAAGGCTTCCATTTCCTTGTCAGTGGCGTGTGTACCAGCCTTTGTGCCAGCAACAACATTATTCACAATCTCGTTATACTTCCTTGTGAAATCATCGCCCGACAGGTTAGCCAATTCCTTTGCACCAGCCTCCACCAAACTACGCACGGACTCCCTTATTTCGGGTGCCATGTTTTGTATATTTTCAGCGGCTTCCGTTATGGCTACCTCATAAGTTTCACCGTGCGACCTGTCTGTAATAGTTCGTTTCTTTCCTGTATCGTATTGTAGATTATCCATGCGAGAGCCAAACGCATCATAGTTGTTATTGCTATTCTCGTTCAGTTTCTCCATTTCTTCCTCAACACGCTTTGCCTTTATCTTTTCAGCAGTTGTTGCTTGGATAGCCTCTTTTACTTTTAAGTATTTCTTTTCTTGCTCTTGCAACGTGTCATTTTCATCAAGTAATGTGGAGTTGTATTCCTTGCACACCTCGTTTATTTTCTCCAACATATCCTTGTGTGTCTTGCTGCCATGCTCGGACTTGCTAAGAATGGTGTAATAC